>JAGOGU010000194.1 GCA_017996515.1 Allobrachymonas sp. | reverse complement strand
ACATGCAACAGTCCTTCTCATTACTTCTATCACTATCTGTTTCAATCACGTTTTCATCGCGTTTCGATGACGCAGCAAGGAATCAAAAATGGCTCTTTCTACTCCTATCAGCTTGGAATTTTTTCCACCTAAAACGCCCGAAGGCGTTGAGAAACTACGCAAGGTGCGCCAGGAGTTGTATGCGCTCAAGCCCGAATTTTGTTCGGTGACGTATGGCGCGGGCGGCTCGACCCGCACCGGCACTTTCGATACCGTGCAAGAGATTCTGCAAGAAGGCGTGGATGCGGCCAGCCATTTTTCGTGCGTCGGCGCTACCCGCGAAACCGTGCGCGAGCAATTGCAGCAATTGCAGGCCATGGGGGTGAAGCGCCTGGTGGCCTTGCGCGGCGATTTGCCCAGCGGCCACGGCGTGGGCGGCGAATTTACCTATGCCAGCGATTTGGTGCGTTTCATCCGCGACGAGACAGGCGATGCCTTTCATATCGAGGTGGCCGGCTACACCGATATGCACCCGCAGGCCAAAAGCATGCAGGCGGACATTCGGGCGCTCAAAGCCAAGGTCGATGCGGGCGCCAATGGCGTGATTACGCAGTATTTTTTCAATGCCGATGGCTACTTTCGTTATGTGGAAGATGCCCGAAAACTGGGCGTACAGGTGCCCATCGTGCCCGGCATCATGCCCATTACCAACAGCAGCCAGCTGATTCGTTTTTCGGACAGTTGCGGGGCTGAAATCCCCACCTGGTTGCGCCTGCGCCTGCAAGAGTTTGGCGACGATGTGGCATCCATTCAGGCTTTTGGCATGGATGTGGTGACGCGCATGTGCCAGCGTTTGCTGGAAAGCGGGGCGCCCAGCCTGCACTTTTACACCATGAACCAAAGCGCCGCCACGCGGGAGCTGTGCCGCCAGTTGGGGTTGGAAAAATAAGAGCGTGCTTAGTGGGGCGCAAGCGTTGTTGTGTGGACGGAATTTTTGTTGGGGGAATGGCGCCGCTGGCTGTTTTGATGTGGGTGATGAACGCACCCGTTACAGCCGCGCGTCGCTGGCTGTACAGGTTCTGCCCAATGCTTCGCCCTTGAAGTGGGTGTGAATCTCGGTGCCCAATAATTCCAGCTTCACGTCCAGCTCGAAATCCTTGCCGCTGTTTTTCTGCGTGACTTTGTATTGGGCGCCCCCGGCGCAAACGGCCGTCCAGCTTCGCGCCTGGCCCGAAGTCTTGTCTTCGCTGATCTGGCAGCTGGGGTGTGTTGCCAGGGTTTTTTGCGGCACCAAATAGCCGTTGGCATCTACCTGCTCGGCGCTCACGCAGCGAAGCGTCGTTTTTTCATCGGTGCCGGGCTGGAGTTCTCGCTCCACGAACGAGTAAGCGCCCGGCGTGACGGCATACGCCGCGCCGCTGAAAACCAAGCAGGCGCCTGCCAGTGCTTTGTGCATCATTCCCTCCTCCTGTTCGTGACAATCGCTGGGCGTGGGCAGAGTGCGTAATCGTCTTGTCTGCCCCGTGCCCTAGCGGTCAATGCGTCCTATCCGCGCTCTATCGCTGCAAGCCCTTGAGCTTTTCAAACGCCGAGGCCATGGCGCCCTGGGGCTGCGCGCTGGGCCGCGCCTGCCCGCTGCGCCCTGCCCCGCGCCCGGCGGGTTCGTAGCGGTTGTCGCGCGGGCCGTCGCGGCGGGGGGCTTGCGCGTCCAGCTTCATGGTCAGGCTGATGCGCTTGCGCGGCACGTCGACTTCAAGCACTTTCACTTTGACGATCTGGCCGGTTTTGACGACTTCGCGCGCGTCTTGCACAAACTTGTTGGCCAGCTGGCTGACGTGCACCAAGCCGTCCTGATGCACACCCAAATCCACAAACGCGCCAAAGGCGGCCACGTTGCTCACGGTGCCTTCCAGCACCATGCCTTCTTTCAAATCGGCAATGTCTTCCACGCCGTCGTTAAAGCGCGCCACTTTGAAATCAGGGCGCGGGTCGCGGCCCGGCTTTTCCAGCTCGGCCAGGATGTCTTTGACGGTGATGGCGCCAAACTGCTCGGTGGCAAACTGCTCGGGCTTCAGGGGCTTGAGCAGCTCGGCCTGTCCCATGATCTGGTCGATGGGTTTGCCGGTCTTGACGATGATCTGCTCCACCACCGGATAGGTTTCGGGGTGCACGCCGGTCATGTCCAGCGGGTTGTTGCCGCCGCGTATGCGCAAGAAGCCGGCGCTTTGTTCAAAGGTTTTGGGGCCGAGGCCGCTCACCTCCAAAAGCTGCTGGCGGTTTTGGAACGCGCCGTGCTGTTCGCGCCAGCGCACCACCGATTTGGCCACCGTGCCCGACAGGCCCGACACGCGCGCCAGCAGCGGGGCGCTGGCGGTGTTCAGGTCCACGCCCACGCCGTTCACGCAGTCTTCCACCACGGCGTCCAGCGCACGGGCCAGCTCGTTCTGGTTCACGTCGTGCTGGTACTGGCCCACGCCGATGCTCTTGGGGTCGATCTTGACCAGCTCGGCCAGCGGGTCTTGCAGGCGGCGGGCAATGCTGGCGGCGCCGCGCAGGCTCACGTCCACGTCGGGCAGCTCTTGGCTGGCGTATTCGCTGGCCGAATACACGGAGGCGCCGGCTTCGCTGATCACTATCTTTTCGATAGTGGGCAGCGATTGTCCGGCGTGCGCTGCGGCCATTTTTTGCATGTATTTGATGACGTCGCCCGCCAGCTTGTCGGTTTCGCGGCTGGCGGTGCCGTTGCCAATGGCGATGAGCTGCACGCCGTGCTGGGCAATCAGGCGCGCCAGGGTGTGGATGCTGCCGTCCCAGTCCTTGCGCGGCTCGTGCGGGTACACGGTGTGGGTGGCCACCAGCTTGCCGGTGGCGTCCACCACGGCCACTTTCACGCCGGTGCGGATGCCGGGGTCCAGCCCCATCACGGCCTTGGCGCCGGCGGGCGCGGCCAGCAGCAAGTCGCGCAGGTTGTCGGCAAACACCTTGATGGCGACTTTTTCAGCCTCTTCGCGCAGGCGGGTGAACAAGTCGCGCTCGGTGCTCAGGCTCAGTTTGACGCGCCATGTCCAGGTGACGCATTTGCGCAGCAGGTCGTCGGCAGCGCGGCCCTGGTGGCTCCAGCCCAAATGTTGGGCAATGCGGCCTTCGGCCAGGCTGGGTGCCTGGCCCCTTCCCCCGTTGGGGGAAGGTTGGGATGGGGGCACGGCGCCTGCGGCAGGCGCCGCTTGCCCCCCCCCCCGCCCCCCCCCCCCGGGGGGGGGGGGCAGGGGCTCTGGGCCCCCCCGCTTGGCATCCAGAATCTCCCACTGCCCCCC
>JAGOGU010000193.1 GCA_017996515.1 Allobrachymonas sp. | reverse complement strand
GGAGACTGCGACTTCTTGCTACGGATCGTCGTTTCTAATTTGGAACAGTACCGGCAATTCCAGACAGACAACCTGGGGCAGATCGAGGGCATCCAGAACATGAAGACAGAAATCCCCATGCAGTTGATCAAGCAAACGCTGGAATTGCCGATATAGGGGGAAGCCGCACCGTGCTCGCAGGCCGATAGTCAACCCACCATCCGTGCCGGATCGGTCAGCCGGTCGAAATCCTCCGCACCCATCACGCCCAACGCCAGCGCCGCCTCGCGCAGGGTGCTGCCCTCGGCATGGGCCTTGAGCGCCACTTCGGCCGCCTGTTCGTAGCCGATCACGGGCGTGAGCGCCGTCACCAGCATGAGCGAGCGGCGCAACAGATCGTCGATGCGGCCGGTGTCGGCCTCCATGCCACACACACAATGCTGCGCAAAGCTGCGCATGCCATCGGCCAGCAGGCGAATACTCTGCAGCACGTTGTGCGCCACCACCGGGCGAAACACGTTCAGTTCAAAGTTGCCCGACGCACCCGCAATACCCACCACCGTGTCGTTGCCCAGCACCTGCGCCGCGATCATGGTCAGCGCCTCGCATTGCGTGGGATTGACCTTGCCCGGCATAATCGACGAACCCGGTTCATTGGCAGGCAGGCGCAATTCACCCAGCCCAGCGCGCGGGCCACTGCCCAACCAGCGCACGTCGTTGGCGATTTTCATCAGCGCGCAGGCCAAAGTGCGCAGGCTGCCATGCGCCTGCACCACGGCATCCTGGCTGCCCAGCGCTGCAAACTTGTTGGGCGCATCCACAAAAGATTCACCCGTCTGCTGCGCCAGCTCGGCCGCTACGGCCGCGCCAAAACCAGCGGGCGCATTCAGCCCGGTGCCCACGGCCGTACCGCCAATGGCCAGAGCGTGTAATCCCGGCAGCGCAGCCTCGATGCCTGCCGCAGCCTGGCGCAATTGCGCCACCCATCCCGAGATTTCCTGCCCCAGCGTCAGCGGCGTGGCATCCTGCAAATGGGTGCGTCCGATCTTGACGACACGTGCAAATTCGCGGCTTTTTTCATCCAGCGCATCGGTCAGCCCATGCAGCGCGGGCAACAGGCGCAGGCGCAATCCGGCCACGATGGCCACATGCAACGCGGTGGGAATCACATCGTTACTCGACTGGCTGGCGTTGGCGTGGTCGTTGGGATGCACCACCGGCACCCCATCTCCAGCCTGCCCCAGCAACTGGCTGGCACGCCGGGCAAGCACCTCATTCATGTTCATGTTGGTCTGCGTGCCAGAACCGGTTTGCCAAACCGCCAGCGGAAATTCATCGGCATGATGCCCTTGCAACACCTCATCGGCAGCTTGTTGCAGGGCTTCGGCCATGGCAGAATCCAGCCGGCCCAAGCGGGCATTGGCGCACGCGCATGCATGTTTGACTTGTGCCAACGCATGCAGAAACTCTGGCGGCATCCGTTCAGTAGAAATCGCAAAATTGTGCAGCGCGCGCTGCGTCTGCGCACCCCAAAGGCGCTGTGCAGGCACGTCAATACTGCCCAGACTGTCGTGTTCGATCCGATATTCCATATTGCCCCATCCTGATCCGCCCGGCAAACCGATAGCCAACACGCCCAGCTTGCCTTGAAAAAGTGCTCCGCCCCCAAACAGAATCCACCGCAAACACCCTGTTCCCCCTCAGGACAGGAAATGAAACCAGGTCCTGCCCTCCCACACCTCCTCCCGAAGGGGCCAGGATAGCCCGGTGGCGCCTATGACCGCCATGACATAAGGCCACTCACCACGTAAACACAAACATTCGCATACGATTGCTACAAACAGAATTTCCGGAAAATCCTACACTGAGAGGAGACTCTCTTTACATGGCTACGTTTTTGCGGAAGAACTCAGCTTTACCGAAATAACACCCCACAGAAAGCCAATTGCATGCCCTCCCTTTCCATTGCATCCATTGCTCATACTGCCCGCCTTGCTGTCCTGGGCTCCTTTTTGATTTTGACATTGCCGGCCGCTCAAGCCGCCGAACTACCCAACAGCGCCGAATTGCAGTATGTTGGCCCGTACCACGTGCCGGTCAATATGACCTTCAACCGCACTGGCAACACATACGCGGTGGCTCTGCGCATCCATGTTCCGCTCTACCAGATTCGTTTCCAGTCATCGGGCAGCATCAGCAACAACACCCTCAGGCCAGCGGTCTATATGGATACCCGTAACGGCAAACCCTATGCCGAGGCACATTTTTCCGGTCATGACGTGCGCTACGGCAAAACAGGCGCAGAAATACAAACATCGGCGCTCAACGGACCAACCTTCGATCTGTTCAGCCTGGCCTGGCAACTGGCCATGAACGATGGCCGATTGCCCGCGAAACTGCATATCACCAACGGCAAAAAGATTTATGCAGTCAGCGGCATCAGAAAAATCGGCGACGATATGTACCGGCTGGGGGAACGGGATATTGCAATCAGCCGTTACCAAATTCAACGCAACGACAGCAGCATGGAATATGCCTTTGCCCCCGAACTTGGCAATATTCCCGTACTTATCAGCTACATAGACAATGGAAAAACCTATGTGTTGACACTCAAGAGCGCCAAAATCAACGGCCAGGCCATGTAGCCGGAAGACCTTCCTGTGGACCGGCAGTCGCAGCACAAAACAATCCCAATTGCGGTTATGGAACGTTGTTGCGTCCTGGCAGAAACAGCGGATGCACCCACTTGCCCGAAAGCCAGACAAAGGCGCCTAGTACAAAAACAATGGTGATGGTGCGCACCCGCATTGCCAGGGCGGAATCAATGCCTTCGAGACCGGCCTTGGAAAAAATGACCGAGAGGGCCGCAAAAAGGGCTGACATTGCAGCCCAGTAGAACCAGCCATCCAACGCAAACACGATCCCCACTGTTTGACGCCGTGAAATATCTTGAAGAACAACGGTGAAGGTGCCCTGTCAAGCAACGGCCGCTTTTGGATTGGAACCGAACCTATTGTCACCCGGCGTACCATCCTGAACGGCAAATATGAGCAGAACAATGCCGCCAATCAAGGGGACAAACGCAATGAGCAGCCACCATCCGCTGCGATCGGTATCGTGAAGCCTGCGCACGGACACTGCCAGTGAAGGAAGCAGCATGGCCAAAGCAAAGACGCCTCCGAAAAGCCCCATTCCGGCTTCCGAGTTAAACGAACCCGTGACACGGTCGACGACAACCAGCGCAATATGTATGAGCAGATAAAACAGAAAAAAATACCAGTACTCTGCCCGTTGGGCACGCCCTGAAAAAACGGCGTATTT
>JAGOGU010000192.1 GCA_017996515.1 Allobrachymonas sp. | reverse complement strand
GGTTGTATCCACCAGGCTTGGTCTGTTTTTGCATGTTTGCAATAATGTTCGGAATACGTTGCCTATCCAAAAACATTAACACAACGGTGGAAACGATGAAGTCATATTGCTCTTGAATGTTGGCCTGATTGATGTCGTAAAGGCCTGTTTGGATGTTTTTGAGCTGTTCTTCTTCAATGATTTGATTCAATGCCGCTATGCTGTCCGGATGTTTGTCCAGCGCTGTGAGGTCAAATCCACGCAAATTCAAATACAGCGCATTGCGGCCATGTCCGCAGCCCAAATCAAGCACTTTCTTTTTTGTTTTCCATTTTCCATCAAGGATGTGCTGCATGGCAGCAAGTACTTCCGAATGGGTTGCCGTCAAACCGTATTTTTTGCTGTAAAAATCTTCTGGCTGGCAATAAAAGGCCAGCTGGCACTCCAAGTCATCAGAGAGCGCCTCTATCTTGTGCCAGGCTTGTGGTTCGACAAACGGGGGCTGGTTGTTTTCATCAAATACAGCCGTGTTCAATATGTCTCCCGCCTCATTCATGGCGTAAAACTTCAGATTTCCTTTGAGTATGGTTAGCTTGGCCCATGTTCCTTCTTTGGTGTTGTGTTTTTCCTGGAAAGCGCGCGGAATGGTTGATGTATTCCAAACAGGCATCTGTTTGTAGCAAAGCAAATCGGCAGTCATTTTTTCTCCGTTGTTCATGGGCTCAAAACCGGCCATTCATCGCATGCTAAGCACAAAATCCCCGACAGGCAACAAATGTCCTAAAAAATACGGGTCATTCACCGTGGCAAAGCCAAGCGCTCTGTGCCATGCTTGCGCCACATCTTTTTATTTTGGCGAGTAATTGCGTATTTCGACAACGGGGCGCACGTCAATTCGGTAGCAGGAGCGGCCTTTATGCTCGTGCTCTTGCGTTGAAATACCTAGAAGCTGGCACACCCATCCCATCGGTGCGTCGGTTCAATAGCTATTTTTGATGTGCACTGCGCTGAAGAATAGAGCCTTGCCAAAGTACGCTGTGCTGTGCATGCGTTTCGTTTGGGCGCGGTACTGTGCGCAACAGCAGTGATTTGCCATCTGTGTGTGGCATTTGATGGGCACAAACCTTTAACGCCCAAAAACCTGCATCACAACAAGCAGCATAAGCAGTGCGGCCAATACCGCCAGAACGATTTTGACCCAGCTGTAGGGGCGTTCCCCGGCCAGTGCGCCGGTGTAGCCGTTGGCCACAATCTGGTAGGTTTTTGCGCCGTAGGTGTAATGAATGAGCCAGACCGGCACCAGAATGTGCTTGAAGGTGCGCCCTTGGTAAGCGGCGTTGACCATTAGGTTGCGATACGTGTCGCCGGGCACGCGGCGTGCGCACAGGTCGCGCAAGGTTTCATCCATTTGCCGCTGGCTTTGATTGGCGGCGCGGCGCAAATCGACTTGATAGCGCTCTACCGTCCAGCCGCGCACATATTCAGGGGCGTAGGCCACCAGATCGCTGGTGGTAGGAAAGGGTTCAATCTGGCGCAGCAGCGCAGCGTGCAGGCCCACGGTGCCGGGCACCAAGTCGTCATCAAAAAAATGTTGCAGGCTGCCCGATGCCGGTTCCCACCGTACATGCTGCACCTGCCGCGTTTGGGTATTGCCGTTGCTGTCGCGGTAGGTTTCGGTGGTGGTGTAGTAATGCCCGGCCTCGGCTTGCCAGTGGGCGCTGGCATGGGCGTCAAACGTCCAGTAAGGCAGGTAAACACCCTTCAAGGTGTCGGTGAGCGCCGCGGTTTTGAGGCGATTGGGGGCAAACCAGCGCTCGCCATACCAGGCCCGTATCCGATCGCGCACCTGGCCTTCGGAAAGTTTGAACGGCAGCAGGCTTTGCGGGGTAATGGCATCGCCCAAAGATTCGTGCGCAACGATGGCGGGTGAGCCACAAAAATCGCAACGCTGGGCCACGCGCCCGTCTACAAATACTGAAATGGCGCGGCAGCTTTGGCATTGCACTTCGCGCCGCTCCTCGCTCCAGCCGCGTTGGTTGGCCGGGTCGCGCAGGGCAGCGTCCAGGTCTTGCTCGTCCACCGGGCGGCCATCGCCGCTGGCAGCTTCGGCAGGTTGCCATGTAGCAATGGTGCCGCAATACGGACAAGCCAGCGCTTGCTTGGCAGCATTCCACTCCAGATTGCCCCCGCATTCCGGGCATGGGTGTTTGCCAATGGCCGTGGTTTCCTGGGTGGGCAGTGGCGGCGGTGTGGATTGGCTCATGCGGTCAAGACGTTGAGTTGGGCGTTGGGTTTAGCCGCGCAAGAAATCTTCCAACGCTGCTTTGGCAATGCGCCAAGCGCTGCCAATTTTGCGGGCTTTGAGGTCGCCCGCTTCAATGGCAACCATCACGTCTTCTACCGATACGCCCAGCGCATGCGCGGCTTGCTCGGGCGTCAGCACCTCAAGCGCTCCGCCAGCAACCGTTGCGGCGGGCGCTGCTGCTGGTGCCGCAACTGCGCCGGGCAAAGGTGGCGGCGTAGCGGTTTGGCCTTGCTGCATGCTGCGCATCATCTCTTGCGCCATGCCAAAGCCCATGGCCATTTGTGCGGGCATGGTGGCAGCGGCACCCGCTTCGCCGCCTTGCGCCATGGCTTGCCCCATCTGGTATTTGACGTAATCGTTCAGGTTGCCAATCACGCTCATGCTGGAGCGTTTGTCGATGGCTTCTTCCACCTCGGGCGGAACAGAAACATTTTCCAGAATGAAGCTGCTGATCTCCAAACCGTATTTGTCACGCACTGCAGGGTTGATGATGGGCAGCAGAGCATCACCCAGTTCGCTGTAGCGCTGGGCAATGTCCAGCACCGGCACGTGTGCCTTGGCCAACGCTTCGGTAAACACGCTGACAATGCGCGAGCGCATGGTATCGTTGAACTCATCCAGGCGGAAGTTTTGGTCGGTGCCTGCCACTTCTTTCAGGAATTTGGGCGCATCCACGATGCGGAAATCGTAGGTGCCAAAAGCACGCATGCGCACCACGCCAAAGTCCTGGTCGCGCATCATCACCGGGTTGGATGTGCCCCATTTATTGCCCGTAAACAGGCGGGTGTTGAGGTAGTACACATCGCACTTGAACGGTGACTGAAAACCGTACTTCCAGCCCAGAATGGTGGAAAGAATGGGAATGTTCTCGGTGCTGAGCGTGTGCTTGCCGGGGTTGAACAAATCGGCAAATTGGCCGGCCGCAACAAACTGCACCTGCTGCGACTCGCGCACGATCAACTGTGCGCCGTTCTTGATCTCTTTGTCTTCGTCTGGCCAGCGGTACGAGAGCGTATCGCGCGAAT
>JAGOGU010000191.1 GCA_017996515.1 Allobrachymonas sp. | reverse complement strand
GCAAGTTGTCTTGCAGCAGCACCTGCTGGTAGTTGCTGCGCAGCGGGGTGCTGCCATCGGGGGCAATGTCCAGGCCATGCTTGACGGTGTAGCCCACCTGGGCCAGCCATTGCAGTGTTTCTTGTTCGAGTTGGTCTTCTGTCATTGCTCCTGCCTTGGCTTATTGCTCTTGCTGTTCGCTTGCCAATACCGTGCGGTACGACCGCATCTTGGTGACACTACGTATTTCGCTACGGATTGCGCCCTCTGGCCTTGACGGCCTCGGCAATCAGGGGAGCCATCTGGTGCAGCCCTTCCCAGGCCAAATGCCCTTGCTCGTAGAGTTTCAGCCACTGGCGCCGTTGCCGGATGATGCGTTCGTCATCGCACAGGTGCAGACGCTGGAGCGTTTCGTCCACCAGCGCGTGCAATTCCGGCGGAATCCGGTCCTTTCTGGCCACTAGCTGCAGGGACGGCAGCAGAACCTCAAACCAGCCCGGCTGCACCTCCAAGGGGTCGAGCACCGCCTCGCACCGGTTTTTGCTGCTGTTGATCCAGCCCGAGGCATAGCGGTAGTTGCGCCATTCGTAAGCCAGCGTCTCATCGGCACTGACTGGCCGCAAGTGATCGACCGTGCCCACCGGCTCATACATGGCGCCGTAAGCACACAGGTTGGCAAACCTGTCGGCCAGCACGGGGCGAAAACTGCTCCAAAAATCCTTGGGCCGCTTGGCCTTGCGCGCGTCTTTGGGATTTTTTCTCAGCCACTCCAGCCCCTTCTGGCGGCACTTCGCATCAAAGTCTGCCGGCTCAGGTTCCAGCACATGCTTGTCCACCGCAATCATGCGCTGCCCCCGGTGTTGCTTTTGCTGCTGGCGACGATCCAGCGGGGCCAGAAATCGTCATGCCCCGGCAAGCTCTTCTGCAGCGCCTTGTGGATGCGTGCCTGGGTGTTAAGGTGTGCGGGCAGCCGCGCCTTGTCGCCGCGCATCCAGGCCTCTGCCGCCTCAATGGCTTCTTCCGCCTCAATGGAACGTGCCTGCTGCAAACCGAAGGCAGGCGACACCAGCCAGTTGACCACATCGCCCTGTTTGGCCCAGGCTTCCTGCTCGATCACGGCTTGCCCATCGCGCAATTGCAGATGGAAAACGCCGTCCACCTCTTCATCAAACTGAGGCTCCACCGAAGCCAGCACCAAAGGCGAATGCGTGGCTACGATCAGTTGCACCGGCACTTTCCTGCCCGTCAATGCCTGCATCACATTGAGCAGTGCTGGCACGATGCGCCGCTGCCACTGCGGGTGCAGGTGGCATTCGATCTCATCCACCAGAAATATCACTTCCCGCGCTGGCTTGCGGCGGGTGCGCTCACTGGCGCGCAGGTGTTCGCGCCATGTCCACACCAGCAGATAGGCCAGTGCCGCAATACGCCGCATTCCTGCAGAAGCGTGCAGCAACGGTACATCCTGCCCGTAGGGCATGCGCAGCGAAGGCTGCTCCGTCACATCCTCGCCCACCTGCATGGGTTCGCCGGGCGCAAGCTTTTCCATGCCCGAAGGGGACAGTGCATCGAGCACCTTCACCAGATCAGCGAATGCTGGATCCTTGGCGCGCTGCCACAGCACCCAGTCGTGCACCAGCCCCCGGCAATGCCATACCGGCTTACCCATCGGGCTGTTTTCCGCCAGCAGCCCGTGCCAGACCTGATCCGGCGTGAAGTTGAAAGCCCGTGTGCGGGTGACGGCCGCTTCCTTTTCCGTCCAGTAGTTGCGCGCAGGGTCCCATGCGGAAAAGCTGCCATCCACCCCGGCATAAATCACCACCCCAGGAATTGGTGGCCGCGCTGCTTTGAGGGGCCAAATGCCATCGGCATGGCTAAAGCTGATGCTTTCCTCATGCACCCCAGTGGCCTTGCTGTAGCGAAACGCAATAGCCGATTTTTTGGCCTTGGGTTGGGGCGAAGCTGGCACGCCACGCGCCCAAGTGCGCGTCAGCGCCCACCAAGCCACATCCAGCACAAAGCTTTTGCCCAAACCGTTATCGCCAGTAATCAGGTTCATGCGCGGCATGAAATCGACCGGCCCCAGTTGTCGGGCTGGGCCTACGCCGCAAAGGGTGAGTTGTTCAAGCATGGTTGGAGGCGTTCACAAAGGGAAAGGCTACTGTAGCGTTGAGTGCGCTTTCCTTTTTCATTTTTTGCTCGGAGTCCATCGCAATTGCCCATCTGGTGTGTCATTTAAGGCCGCAAACCCGCCAACTCCCGCGCCCTGCCCGCCGTCATCTGCAGCACACAGTCCGCAGCCGCCACACCTGCTGCCGTGCCGCCATCGGGGTCGGCGTAGAACTGGCAATTGGCATCGCGGTATTGCAGCCACAGGCGCTGGGCGGTTTGCAGTTGCTTTTTGCGCTCAGGGGTGAGGTCGGCCATCAAGGCTTTGTAGTTGCGGTTGAGCAGCTGGTCTTGGCGCTCGTGCTCTGCGCTGATGCAGGCGTGCATCTCAGCCGTCACGCCGCCGGACTTATCTAGGCAGGTCTGAAAAGTGGCCGACAGGGGCACCGTGCCGGTTTGGGCGGCGGCGGGGGCGATCAGCAGGCTGCTGGCAGCCAGCAGCGCGGCGGCGAAGATGGGGGCGGGGTGGCTTGCCAAGTGGCGCTGGAATGGGGGCATGGCTTTGTCTCTGGTTTTTAATTTGATAGCTGCAGGCGCTGGTTGTATGAGTTTTTTGGATATAAAACGCTGAAAAACCTTATTTTATCGAGCGCTTGCAGCTCTGGTTTTAATAATCTTCATCTTCTTTATCGGTCATGTAGCGCTGCCCCATGGCCTCTAGCAAATCGAGCTTCAGCGCATCCGAGAAATCATCTTCCTCAATCAGCGAAATCACCACCCGCTGCAGCAAATCTTTGGGGATCAGACCCTCAGCCAGCGCCACCACGATGTTTTCCATCTGCAGCACAAACTGAGGAACGCAATAGTCATAGCCGTTCAACGTCAGAAAATAAGCGCCCAAGGTCAAGCTCGCGCGCTTGTTGCCGTCATTGAATGCATGGAACTTATTGACGCCAAAAATCAAATGCGTGAGCTTGGCATCAAACGTCGGGTAGTAATCATCGTTTTGGATGTGCTGCAACACGCTTTTCAAAAGCCCCACATCCTTCACCCCCGACAAGCCACCTGAGTTCGCAATGATCCAGTCATGCACCTCGACGGCATGTTGGGCATCAAAGTACAGCGTCAAATCGGTCATGGCTTACCGATCCTTCAAGCGCTTGAGCACGGCCAGTAATTTGGGATCAGACAAACGTTCCTCCAGGGCTTGGCTGCGTTCTCCCAAAAAACGCTCAAAGTCAGCTTCTGGTACGGCTTGGATATAGGCATCG
>JAGOGU010000190.1 GCA_017996515.1 Allobrachymonas sp. | reverse complement strand
CCATAGCCATACAGCAAGGCAAACACCGGTACCACATACGTGACCGTGCTCGACACAGCAGGCCCGGCCGTTTGAATCAGGCGGTAGTACAGCACATAGGCAAACGCCGTACAAAAAAGCCCCACAGCCACCACTGCAGCCCAGGCCGAGGCGTTTGGCATGCTGCGCGGCCCCCACCAGATGGCGGGCAGCAGCAGGACCAAGGTGGCACTCAGGTTGCTTCCTGCCGCAGCCGCCAGCGAAGGCACGCCCACCAGGTATTTACGGCTGATGCATGCTGCCAGGCCGTAACACAATGTAGCGCACAGGCAAGCCCCCATGGCCAGCAATTGCTGCAGCCCCGCTGCCGACCACACATCCGTCTGCGCCGCCTTCGCGCGGCCAAGAGCCAGCAACACCGCCCCCGAAAAACCGACGGCCAAGCCCAGCACCCGCCATGGGCCGGGCTTTTGCTCCAGCCACCCCCACGCCACCACGGCTGTAAACAGCGGCGTCGTGGCATTGAGGATGGACGACAGCCCCGTGGGAATATGGCGCAGCGCAAAGGCATAGCACACAAACGGAATCGCGGCATTGAACAACCCTGCCACGGCAATAGCGCGCCAGTGCGCCCGCATGGCCGCCAGCTGACTGCGCGCCCAAGCCAAAGGCAGCAGCACCAACGCAGCAATGCCCACGCGCAGCGCCGCCGTTGCCACAGCCCCGAACTCCGGGCTGGCCATTTGCATGAATAAAAACGATGCGCCCCATACGGCGGACAAAATGACAAAGTCGATCGAACGAGGGTAGGGCGCACGGGCCGAGGCGGCAGGAGCAGACATGATCAGCGGAGGAACGAACAGGACAGAGCGACACCAGCACATACCCGATGACGCTGTGCGCATTTGCGCACGCGCCTGCCGGTAACAGCATCCGGGTGAAATGGATGTGCGGTGCGGCAGTCTAATGCGAAACGCGCTGGGCATCGTTCGCGCACAAATAGCGGCAGAAAAATCACAGGGATAAACCCCTAAGACAGCAGCTGTGCGCCCCCTGACGGGTGACATTGCATCCACAAACAAAGGTGCAAACGGCCCGTTTGGGCTGCCGCAACCGGCGCGGCCAAACACGGTTGGCGCAACCGCCACGCGCCAGATGGATGCACGCGCAGCACCCGGACGCTGCAACACGGGTCGGCCACAGTGCCCATCGCTCTGCACCCTGTTGCCCGATGCCGAACACAACGACGCCACGAGCAGGCTCATGCTTGCGGCTGGAAATATCCTGATTAACCCGAATAACTTGCTGCCGATTGCGTCCAAGAAACAGAAAAATGCTGCAAACGCGGGTTTTCCCGAGCCGATGAGTGGCGTTGTCGCTCCTAGAATTTGTGCACCGTAGTGTTCAAACAAAGGACGATTCCGACATGAGCCAACATCAATCCAACTTTCCCCGCTGGGTTCCCCTGCTCGGGGGCTTGATGGGCAGTACCACATGTGGTTTGCTGCTGTATGCATTCAGCGTGTTCATCAAGCCCTTGATGGGGCAGTTCGGCTGGACCGTTGCGCAGGTCAGTATGGCCTATGCGCTGATCTGCCTGTTCTTCGGCCTGATCGGTATTCTGGCCGGTCGCCTCAACGATCGCATCGGCCCGCGCGCCGTGGTACTGATCGGCGGCCTGATCATGGCCTTTGGCTTCTTCATGGTTTCCACCATCACTCCGCCCGACAAAGCCGCACTGCTGGCAGGCGATCCTGCTGCCAAGGCCGTGAGCGACAAGGCGCTGACCCTGTTCTATCTCTACTACGGCGTGATTGCAGGCATTGGTGGCGGTCTGGTGTATGTACCGCCCATTGCCACAGCGCCCAAATGGTGGCCTGATCGCCGCGGTTTGGCCACAGGCTTTTCCGTGGTGGGCTTGGGGCTTGGCTCCTTCGTCATGGCGCCTTTGGCGACCCGCATGATTGCCGCTTCCGGCGGCTCGGCCCTGCCGGTCTTCCAATACGTGGGTATTGCCATGGCTGTGATGGTCGTTATCACCGCGCTGTGCCTGCAATCACCCCCCGCAGGCTACCGCCCTGTGGGCTGGACGCCCCCTGCACCACCTGTTTCTGCAACGGCTGTTCGCTCCGAGTTTCGCGACTACACCCACCGCGAAACGGTTCGTACCCCCCAGTTCTGGCTGTTGTGGGCGGCTTATTTCTGCGGGTCATTTGCCGGGTTGATGGCCATTGGCCTGATCGCCAAACACGGCATCGATGCCATGAGCATGGTCTACCGTGCGCAACAAGGGCTGGATGCCGCTGCCGCTTTGCCCGAGGATGCGAGCAAGCAAATCGCCATGCTGGCCGCCTGGGCGCCCAGCACACTGGCAATCTTCAACGCCGCCGTGCGGGTGATGATTGGCCCCTTGGCCGACAAGATCGGCTCCAAGAAAATCTTCGTGGTGCTCTTTATCCTGCAATGTATTGCCATGCTGATGCTGTTCCCTGCAGGTAAAAGCTATGTACTGCTGGCTGCCTGTGCCGGCCTGATCGGCTGGAACTACGGCGCCATGTTCACCCTGTTCCCTGCCACCTTGCTGTACTACTACGGCCCGACACACCAAGGCTCCAACTATGGTGTGCTGTTCACGGCCTGGGGTGTTGCCGGCTTCTTCGGCCCCTATCTGGGTGGCAAGCTGCAAGTGGCTACAGGTTCTTTCTTTGTGCCCTTTGTGGTGGCAGCTGTCATCGTCGGTATCGCCGCTGTCATCCTGATGACCCTCAAGGCGCCAGAGAAGAAACACGTCTGACCCGCCTGACGGCGAAACAGGTTCCATCAACGACCAGCCTGCGGGCTGGCCACTCTTTCCTCCAGCGTTTGGCCGAAAGGTTTTCAAAACCTTTCGGCTTTTTCTTTTGGTGCCTGCGCTGTACCCAGGGTCTGCTCTGCGCACGCATACAATCGTCCGATCTTTCCCATTACAGGATGATTCCATCCACAACAACCATGCAAGTTTCCGCTTCCATCTTCAAAGCCTATGACATTCGCGGCGTAGTACCCAGCACCCTGACGGCAGATATTGCCCGCGGCCTGGGCCGCGCCTTTGGCACACGCGCCCGTCAACTGGGCAGCCACACCGTGGCGGTTGGCCGCGACGGCCGCTTGAGCGGGCCAGAGCTTGTACAAGCGCTCATAACCGGTCTGGTCGAAGCAGGTGTGCAGGTGATCGACGTAGGCATGGTGACCACGCCCATGCTGTACTTTGCAGCGCACACACTGTGCGACAGCGGCATACAGGTTACGGGCAGCCACAACCCCAAAGACCACAACGGTTTCAAAATGGTGCTGCAAGGCCGCGCCATTTATGGCGACGAAATTCAGGCCCTGGGCCAAACCATGGAAAC
>JAGOGU010000189.1 GCA_017996515.1 Allobrachymonas sp. | reverse complement strand
CTACAGGCCGATGGCTTTGCGCAGGCTGTGGCTGATGCGGTGCAGCGTTATGGCGCAAGCCGTGTGGCCACCATTTTGGGTGCCAGCACGGCTGGCATCTATTCCACCGAGTTGGCCTATCGCCAGCGCGACGCGCAAACCGGCGCGTTGCCTGCGGATTTTCATTACGCCGAAACGCACAACACTTATTCCGTGGCCAACTTTGTGCGCCAGGCACTGGGTTTGCAAGGGCCTGCACTGGCCGTTTCCACGGCCTGCTCGTCATCGGCCAAAGTGTTTGCCAGCGCCGCGCGCATGTTGCAGGCCGGGCTGGTCGATGCCGTGGTAGTGGGTGGTGTGGACAGCCTGTGCCTGACCACCTTGTACGGCTTTCGCTCGCTGGGCCTCATGTCCGAGGCGCCTTGCCGTCCGTTCGATGCGCAGCGCAACGGCCTGTCGATTGGCGAGGCGGCGGCGTTTGCCTTGCTGGAGCGCCTGCCGGACGAGGAGGCGCAAGCGCTTCCCGCAGACAGCATCGTGCTGCGCGGCTATGGCGAAACCAGCGATGCCTACCATATGTCGGCTCCGCACCCCGAGGGCGCAGGCGCGCGCGCGGCCATGCAGGGCGCTTTGCACATGGCGGGCCTGCGCACGCAAGAGGTGGACTACATCAATCTGCACGGCACGGCCACGCCCGCCAACGATGTGGCCGAAGGCATGGCCGTGCATGCCTTGTTTGGCAGTGATACGGTGTGCAGTTCCAGCAAGGGCTTTACCGGTCACACCTTGGGCGCTGCCGGCACGGTCGAAGCGGTGGTGTGCGCGTTGGCGCTGGTGCATCAATTCATTCCCGGCAGCGTGCATACGCAAACGCTGGACGCTGATATTGCCGTGAACTATGCCTTGCAGCCACGGCAGCAGGCCGTGCGGCATGTGCTGAGCAATTCGTTCGGTTTTGGCGGCAGCAATTGCAGCCTGCTTTTCAGCCGACTCGATAGTTGCGGCTTGGACCATAGCCGAGCGGAGGGGCGCGCATGAATACCGCATCCATGTACACCAATACCAGTGCGAACACTTCCCATGTTTTGCGGGTGCGCTTGCGGGGCTTGGGCGTTCTGGCTCCCGGGCTTGCGGATTGGGCGCAATGCGCGGCCTGTTTGCGTGGCGAAGCCCCTTACCAGCCAGCAGCCACCGTGCTGCCTGCACCGGATATGCTGCCGCCCGCCGAGCGCAGGCGTGCCAGCCGTGTCATCAAACTGGCGCTGGCGATCGGCGCCGAAGCGGTGCAGCATGCGGGCGCCCACGCGGCCGATCTGGCCAGTGTGTTTACTTCCTCCACCGGCGACGGGCACAACTGCCACGCCCTGTGCGAAACATTGGCCAGCACGCAGCGCGATATTTCGCCCACGCGCTTTCACAACTCGGTGCACAACACTGCGGCGGGTTACTGGTGCATCGCCACAGGCGCCACGGGGCCTTGTCAGGTGCTGGCCGCTTACGATGCCAGCTTCGCCGCAGGCTTGCTCGAAGCCGCCGTGCAGGTGCAGATCGAGCAGCGCGAGGTGATTGTGCTGGCGTACGATTCGGATTACCTGCAACCCCTTCATGCCTGCAGGCCGGTGCCCGATGCGGCTGGTGTAGCCATGGTGTTGAGCCCGGCTAGCGGGCCTGCCGCCGCGCAGACTTTGGCTGAACTGGACATTACTTGGAGCCCAATGGCTGAATCCGAGGCTGCGGCTGCTTCAGACGAGCACGCGCAGGGTTGGGGCGCAGAGCTGCATGCTTTGAGCCAGGCCATACCCGCCATGCGCGCCCTGCCGCTGCTGCGCGTGCTGGCCAGCGGGCAGACAGGCCGGGTGATGATCGCAGGCTTGCCGGGGCAGGCCTTGCATATCGGGGTGCGGCCATGCGCATGAACCATGCGGACATTGCCCGCCACATTCCCCATCAGGGGCGCATGTGCCTGCTGGAGGGTGTGGAACAGTACGATGATGCCTGCATCGTTTGCGTAACCCAATCCCATTTGCAGCCAGACAACCCCTTGCGCCACGAAGGTGTGCTGGGTGCGGCCTTGGGGGTGGAATATGCCGCCCAGGCCATGGCCTTGCATTGCGCCTTGCTGGCGGGTGATGCGCCCAGAGCCAGCAGCGGCTACCTCACCAGTGTGCGTGCGCTGGAACTGCATGCAAATGTGCTGGACGAAGCGCCGCTGCCCCTGCGCATCGAAGCGCAGCGCCTGGCGTGCAACGAGCAAACCGCCATGTACAATTTCGCCATCCATGCGGGCGACCGCCTGCTGCTGCAAGGGCGTTTGTCAGCCGTTATGGATGCGGGCGCGCTTGCATCGACATCTTCTGTTTGAAGCATTTTTCACCATGAATCATTCACAGTCTTCTTCATCCGCCGACCCGCGCCCGCGCCGCGCCCTGGTCACGGGCGGCAGTGGCGATATTGGCGCAGCCATTGCCCGCCGGTTGGCGCAGGCGGGCTGCCATGTATGGGTGCATGCGCACAGCAACCCGGCCAAGGCGCAGGCGGTTGTGGCAGAGATTGTGGCTGCAGGCGGGCAGGCGGAAACGATCGTGTTCGATGTGTCTGATGCCGCCAGCGTGGAGCAGGCGTTGCACCCTGTGCTGGAGCAGGGCGCGATTGATATTCTTGTCAATAACGCGGGGCTGCATGATGACGCGGCTTTCCCGGCCATGCAGGCGCAGCAATGGCAATCGGTGCTGCGCGTCAATCTGAACGGTTTCTTTCACGTCACCCAGCCGCTCACCATGCCGATGGTGCGGCAGCGCTGGGGGCGCATCATTTCGATCTCTTCGGTGGCGGCGCTGGCAGGCAACCGAGGGCAAGTCAATTACGCCGGGGCCAAAGGCGCCTTGCAGGCGGCGAGCAAATCGCTGTCGCTGGAGTTGGCCAGCCGCAATATCACGGTCAATTGCGTGGCGCCCGGCATCATCGCAGGCAAAATGGCCGATGCCGCTTTTGATCAGCAGGCCATCCACACATTGGTGCCTGCGCGGCGCGTGGGCCAGCCTGAAGAAGTGGCCGAACTGGTAGCGTTCCTGGCGTCAGACGCGGCGGCCTACATCACCGGCCAAACCATTTCCGTCAATGGAGGCATGTATTGATGGGTGCAAAATCCGACGCACTTTCCAGCGTGCATCAGGCCGAGCTGCTGCTGTTTTTCATCCTGCTGCAACTGGCGGTGATCGTTGTGGCCGGGCGTATTGGCTCGTTTCTGGCGGTACGCTGGGGGCAAGCGGCGGCCGTGGGCGAAATCGTCGTGGGCATTGTGCTGGGGCCTACCCTGTTTGGCTGGCTGTTTCCGGGCGCGTTTGAGTATGTGTTTCACTCGGTCTCGGGTGATCCCATGCACATCCTCTCGC
>JAGOGU010000188.1 GCA_017996515.1 Allobrachymonas sp. | reverse complement strand
GTTCGTGCCGGAGCGTTGCGACGCCTTTCCACCCGTGCCGTGGCTCCCTACCCTGCGCCGCGCCATCCGCTGCGAACACGCCCTGTTTCTGGACTACCGCGACGCCCATGACGAACCCAGCCAGCGCCGCATCTGGCCTTTTGCCATGGCCTTCTTCGACCACGCCCGGCTGATTGCCGCGTGGTGCGAGCTGCGGCAAGACTTTCGCCACTTTCGCGCTGATCGCGTGCAAGCCCTTACCGACACCGGCCAGCGCTACCCCGTGCGGCGACATCAGCTGATCGAGCGTTGGCGGCAGCAAATGGGCTATGAGCTGCCGTGACCTGGCATATGCATAGAAAACAGCCGAAATGGATAGGTATTGCCCGCCACCTGTTCAATAAACGGATTTTTTGAACATGTCCATCCCGCTATCCGCCGAGCTGCTGCCTGAATCACACCACGCTGCTGACAAGAACTGACAGGGGCTGTCTTTACAGTGAATGCTCGCATATCAAGTGGAGGCAATCATGGAAATGAAAACAGGTGAATTGGCAGGTCAAGTAGCCTGGGTCAGCGGCGCAGGCACGGGCAATGGAGAAGTCATCGCTGAACGCCTGCTGTCTGGCGGCACACGCGTGGCATTGGTAGGACGCCGTTTGGAGCCGCTGCAAACGCTACAGCGCCGCATCGATCCCGAAGGCGCACGCACACTGGCGCTGCAAGCCGATGTGCGCAGCATCGACGCAATCGGCCACACCATCAATGCCACCCTGCATCGCTTTGGGGCGTTGCACATCGCTGTCAACAATGCGGGCATCACCGGCCCCGCGGGCGTGGCGCTGCAAGATGTGGACGTGGAAACTTGGCGCGAGGTGATGGATACCGACGTTTCTGGCGTGTTCTACGGCATGAAGCACCAGATACCGGCCATGCTGCAAAGCGGTGGCGGCGTCATCCTCAATTTGTCTTCTGCCAACGGGCTGGTTGGTCTGGCAGGCATGTCGGCCTACACCACGGCCAAGCACGCCGTGATTGGGCTCACGCGCTCGGCCGCGTTGGAACTCGCTGAACAAGGTATCCGCGTGTGCGCCATCGCACCGGGTTATGTGGCCACATCCCGCATACTCGCATCCGGTCCAGACGCCGTCACCTATATGGCACAACAACACCCCATGAAGCGCTTGGCATCGCCGCAGGAAATCGCCGATTTCGCCGCTTACCTGGTCAGCCCGCGTGCCGCCTTCATTACCGGCAGTGTGCACAGCATTGACGGTGGCTACACTGCGCAATGACTGCCCCATACTGCTGACAGAAACTGTCAGAGACTGCGCGCAGAATAAATACTTTCACCTCTCTTCAAGAAAATTCCTATGCGCAACCCTACTCCCTTGCATATCCAATGCCCCTGCGGCAGCGTGCATCTACAATTAACCGGCACGCCCATTGCCCAAGTCTATTGTCACTGCGACGATTGCCGCACCGCGCATGCCGCAGCCTACGTAGCCTCAGCCGCCTATCCCGCAGAAGCCGTCACCGTTACTCAAGGTGAGCTGCATGCACGGGTGCTCAAAACCACACCGCGTATGGCGTGCAGTGTCTGCGGCGGGCATCTGTTTTCCGAATTGCCCGAATTTGGCATGCGCAGCGTCAACGCCTTCTTGCTGCCGCCTGGTGTTTTTCAGCCGCAAATGCATATCCAATGCCAACACGCCGTACTGCCGGTGCAAGACGATTTGCCGCATTACAAAGACTGGCCGCCCGCCCACGGCGGCAGCGATGAAACGGTGGATTGGTAAACAAAAACAAGGAAAACCCATGAAATACTGGATAGGCGTGGTTTCCAAAGAACACGTGATGCGCGGGGTGGCCGGCGGCTTCTGCCAAGTCTGCCACGGCAAAGCCGCCCCGCTGAACCGCATGAAAAAAAGCGACTGGCTGCTGTATTACAGCCCGACACTGCGCATGTGCGATGCGCAGAAATACCAAGCGTTTACCGCCATCGGCCAAATCACCGACGATGCGGCCTACCCGTTCCCAATGAGCGAAAGCTTTATCCCGTTCCGGCGTGATGTGGACTATCTCGCCATCAAGCAAGAATGCACCATCGACGTAGTGCGCCAGCACCTCGAATGGTTGCACTATGCCCGACAACTGCGCTATGGTCACTTCGAAGTTTCGGCAGACTTTGCCCGCCTTGTACAGCAGCACATGCTCGCCGATGCTCGAAACGATCTGTTTTCACTAAACCCCTAAGCGCCGAGCAGTCTCAGCATTACCCCAGTTTTCAGCAAAGGAACCGATATGCAATCCCATTATTTCGAACACCTCGGCGCCAAACTGCATTACCAATTAGGCGGCAAAGAAAGCGCGCCGGTGATGGTGCTGCTGCACGGTGGTTTGGGATCGATTGACGATTTTGCCGCCTTGCTACCGCGTTTACAGCAACACTTCCGCGTGGTCGCGCTGGATACCCGCGGCCACGGGCGCAGCACCTTCGGCCAAGCCGCGCTCACTTATGCACAAGCGGCGGACGACGTTCGCCAACTGCTGCAGCACTTGCAGATTCAGCGTTACAGCCTGTTCGGTTTCAGCGACGGCGGCATCACCGCCTACCGCTTGGCCGCCGCCAATGCTGAAGTGGAAAAAGTAATCACCGTCGGCGCGGATTGGCACAAAGACCATTTAGCCGCAGTGCGGCCGATGTTTGAAGCGCTGGACAAGGATTTTGTGCAGGCCAGAATGCCGGAGCAACTGGCTATTTATCAGGCACAAAATCCCGAAGCCGATGCCGAAAAATGGATTACCAACTTAAAAGCCATGTGGCTGGATGAGAGCGACAGCGGTTATCCGAGCCAGCATATCCGCCACATCCAAGCCCCGGTGTTGGCCATCCGCGGCGAGGAGGATTTTCTCTATTCGTTGGCCGATTGGGCGGCTTTGAAAAACGAATTGCCGCACGTGCATTTGATGAACGTGCCCTTTGCCGCTCATGAAGCGATTAAAGAGCAACCGGAAATGGTGTGGGCGGCGGTGCAGGCGTTTCAGCATCATTAAATGACGGTCACTTTGCAGTTTCAGCCAGCTTCACCCCCTGGGTATAGCAGCACATGCTCGCCGACAATCTGTTTACCCCAAGCGCGCTCAGCCTAAGCCCTGATCCCAAGGCGCCGCTCACTCCGGAGGACAAACATGCCTTTCAACCCCGACCTGGCCGCGCAGATCCGCCACCTGCTCGCCCGCCACCTGCCCGATGGCGCCACGCTGCAAGACATCACCGAGAAGCGAATGTTCAGCAGCTTGGCCTTCATGGTCAAGGGAAAAATGTGCATAGCCGTCAGCGGACGCAATGGCTGTGAAGTGATGGTGCGCATCGGTAAAGATAACCATGACC
>JAGOGU010000187.1 GCA_017996515.1 Allobrachymonas sp. | reverse complement strand
CGTCATCGACCAAACCCGGCTGTGCAGCATCACCTCCAATCTGGGCGACGTCAAAACCACCATCACCCATCCGGCCAGCACATCGCACGGACGCCTGTCGGAAGAGCAGCGCCAAAGCGCAGGCATTACGCAAAATCTGATCCGCGTCGCTGTCGGGCTGGAGCATCTGGACGACATCAAGGCTGATTTGGAACGCGGACTGCACACGCTGTAAGCCGTCCTTGGGCTGCCGCTTTTCTTTCTGAAAACACACCTTTCCATCCATTATCAACATGACCAAAGTCCGCACCCGCTTTGCCCCTTCGCCCACCGGTTTCATCCACCTGGGCAATATCCGCTCCGCCCTCTACCCTTGGGCTTTTGCCAAGGCCCATGGCGGCGACTTCATCCTGCGGATCGAAGACACCGATCAGGAGCGCTCCACACAGGCTGCGGTCGATGTCATTCTCGAATCCATGCAATGGCTGGGCATGACGCCCGACGAAGGCCCCTTCTACCAAATGCAGCGCATGGATCGCTACAAAGAAGTCATCGCGCACATGCAAGCAGCCGGCCTGGTTTACCCCTGCTATATGAGCGTGGAAGAACTGGACGCCCTGCGCGAACGCCAAATGGCTGCCAAGCAAAAACCGCGCTACGACGGCACCTGGCGCCCTGAGCCGGGCAAAACCCTGCCGCCCGTGCCCGAAGGCGTGCAACCCGTGCTGCGCTTCAAAAACCCGCAAGGTGGCGTAGTGGCGTGGGACGACAAAGTCAAAGGCCGCATCGAAATCAGCAACGACGAGCTGGACGATCTGGTTATCGCCCGCCCCGACGGCACCCCCACCTACAACTTCTGCGTGGTGGTGGACGATATCGACATGTGCATCACCCACGTCATTCGCGGCGACGACCACGTCAACAACACGCCGCGGCAAATCAATATCTTCAAGGCTCTGGGCAAAGAACCGCCCGTGTATGCCCACTTGCCCACCGTGCTCAACGAGCAAGGCGAAAAGATGAGCAAGCGCAACGGTGCCAAAGCCGTTACGCAATACCGCGACGAGGGCTACCTGGCAGACGCCATGATCAACTACCTCGCCCGCCTGGGCTGGAGCCACGGCGACGACGAAATCTTCAGCCGCGCGCAGTTTCTGGAATGGTTCGACCTCGACCACCTCGGTAAAAGCGCCGCCCAATTCGACGAAGCCAAACTGCGCTGGGTCAATGCCCAGCACCTCAAAGCCACGGATGATGCAACGCTCGCCGCTTTGGTGACAACCCAGCTGCAACAACACGGACTTGCGCCAGACGAACGCCTGCCCGCCATCTGCGGCCTGTACAAAGACCGTTGCGACACCACCGTCGCGCTGGCAGAACACGCGACCGCCTTCTACCGCGATGCGCAGCCCAGCGCCAGCGATCTGGCCACGCACGTGACCGACGCCATCCGCCCTGCCCTGCACGATCTGGCGAGCAAGCTGGCGGCGATCGCCGCTTGGGACAAAGCGGCGATCGCCGCAGCAATCAAAGAAACGCTGGCCGCCCACAGCCTCAAAATGCCGCAACTGGCCATGCCTGTGCGTGTGCTCGTCATGGGCACGCCCCAAACGCCTTCTCTGGATGCCGTACTGGCCCTGCACGAGAAAGAAAAAATTTTGCAACGTTTGCAAAACGCCTGAAAGTTGCTATACAATGCGAGCTTCGACGCCAGGAGGGGCAAACAGCAAACGCTGAATGCAACTTATAGGGGGTATAGCTCAGCTGGGAGAGCGCTTGCATGGCATGCAAGAGGTCAGCGGTTCGATCCCGCTTACCTCCACCAAGGTTTCGAAAAGTCCAGGTTTTGACCCTATCGTCTAGAGGCCTAGGACATCACCCTTTCACGGTGAGTACCGGGGTTCGAATCCCCGTAGGGTCGCCAAGTTTGGCTGCGCTTGGCTCGAAAGAGCACAATGTGGCTACCAACGCGGAGTGGTAGTTCAGTTGGTTAGAATACCGGCCTGTCACGCCGGGGGTCGCGGGTTCGAGCCCCGTCCACTCCGCCAAATGATTGAAGCAGCTATTGCTTATGAAAAGCCCGATTGCATGCAATCGGGCTTTTTTGTTTATGCAGCCCCATGAGTCATGGCCGCTTCCAATAACTTGTGTTTTCTGCACCACAGTGGCCGCCCAATTCGGGCCAGCGCCATCCCCAATCATTCTGTAGGCGCATGCAACGCGAAATCTCAATCCCTCTTTATTGCATCCTTATCCGCACCGAATGCAATAGCAACGCTTGCTTCACACGCCCCATCCTCTCCCATACGCTGATCTCGCAGTCCACTCGCAAACGCCGTTGAGGAAACAAAGCCGTGCTCTTGTATCGGTTGAGAGCAAAGGGTCTACAGTGTTATCGAGCACAGAGGATGATGACAGCAAGATCAGCCAATACAGGGCAAGACGGCCCAGCCCGCCACCATACAACAAGACCAACTACGCTTTCTTTCTCTTGGTTTCAAAGCTTGTCGAATACCCATACGCTACTGAATTTGGCAGTTGGAAAATAGCTTACCTTCTGTCACTGTCTATTCATTCGTTCACAATAGATGGTATGACTTAGCGGTTGACAGCAAGGAGACAGATGATGTCCGCAGAGCCCACTACCATGCCCCCAGGCCAAGACCCGGATCAACAAGAAACCCGCGAATGGATGGACGCGCTGTCTGCGGTGATTGCCCAATCAGGGCCCGAGCGCGCACACTTCCTGCTGGAGCAGTTGCTGGAACACGCACGCCAGCATTCCATTGATCTGCCGTTTTCTGCCACCACCGGCTACGTCAATACCATTGAGCCCACACAAGAGGCGCGCAGTCCCGGCAATATCGCGATTGAAAACCGTCTGCGCGCCTACATGCGCTGGAACGCGATGGCCATGGTCGTCAAGGCCAACCGACTCAAATCCGAAGACGGCGGCGATCTGGGCGGCCATATCAGCAGCTTTGCCTCGCTGGCACATTTGTTTGCTGCCGGTTTCAACCATTTCTGGCATGCCGACGACACCGACAAGGGCGGCACCCACGGCGGAGATTTGCTCTACATCCAGGGGCACAGCGCGCCCGGCATTTACGCCCGTGCTTTTCTCGAAGGCCGCCTGAGCGAAGAGCAGCTGCTGAACTTTCGCCAAGAGGTGAATGGCAAAGGCCTTTCCAGCTACCCGCACCCCCAACTCATGCCCGAGTTCTGGCAGTTCCCCACCGTCAGCATGGGGCTGGGGCCGCTGATGGCCATTTACCAGGCACGTTTTCTCAAATACCTGCATGCCCGCGGCATTGCTGACACTTCGCGGCGCAAGGTTTGGGCCTTTATGGGCGACGGCGAAATGGATGAGGTGGAAAGTTTGGGTGCCGTAGGCTTGGC
>JAGOGU010000186.1 GCA_017996515.1 Allobrachymonas sp. | reverse complement strand
TCCGGCTACCGGGGCCGGGGCAGGCTGCTGGAGCGCGTACCCAAGCCTGTGCAAATTGCGGTGTTTGCTGGCTTTCTCGGCATCGTGCTAACCCATTTTTTGGCGGTGGCCAGCCTCATCGTGGCGACACCGCACACGCAGAATGCCATCGTTCTGACGTTGGAAAAATCGTACAGAAGCTGCCCGATGTGGACGCTGCAACTGACCGATGGCCGCCAAGTGCGCCTGTGTTACCGCAGCGACTTACCGCTGCCCCAGGTGAGCCAAGGCGTAACCGTGCACGTGCGTGAAAGCGCGCTGGCCTACGACATCCGCCCGCTTGAGCCTTGAGCCGCAGCACGCACAAGGTACCCCGCTACAGCAACCGCGTTAAACGACCACCATGAAAATCGCTTTGCTATCCGACATCCACGGCAATTTGCCTGCATTGCAGGCCGTGGTGGAACATCTGCGCACGCAAGATGTGCAGCATGTGCTGAATTTGGGCGACAGCCTGTCTGGCCCCTTGCTGCCCGTGGAAACCGCGCAGTTTTTGATGCAGCAAAACTGGCCGACGCTGGCCGGCAACCACGAGCGGCAATTGCTGACCTTGGCGCCCGAGCGCATGAGCGCGTCTGACGCCTACACCCATGCCCGCCTCACGCCTGCCGTGTGGGATTGGCTGCGCAGCCTGCCCGCCACCTTGCGCTGGCAACCGGATGTGCTGCTGTGCCATGGCACGCCGCAGAGCGATAAGCAGTATTTTTTGGAAACGGTTGCCAATGGCCACACCCGCATGGCCTCTGCGACCGAATTGGCGCAACGCATGGACGAAGAAAGCGCACGCCTGATCGCCTGCGGCCATACCCATGTGCCGCGCGTGCTGCAAACGGCCCGCTGGCAAACCCTGGTCAATCCGGGCAGCGTGGGCTTGCCCGCTTACGACGACGACCAACCCGAGCCGCATGTGGTGGAAACCGGCTCGCCCCATGCCCGCTACGCCATTGTTGAGCACTTGCCCCACCACGCCGACCACCCCCATGCGGGCTGGAGCGTGGCCCTGCATGCGGTGCCCTACGACCACGAATCCATGGCGCGTTTGGCCGAGCGCAACGGCCGCCCCGATTGGGCGCATGCGCTGCGCACCGGAACCGTATCGACCCACGCATAAAATCCAGTTCGAACAAAAAACATGGCACGGTGTTTGGCTGCAGTTTTTCACATAGCGTTGCAGCAACCCATCCATAGCCGGGCAACGCCCTAAGGCCCATGGCATTCACTATCCGTTTTAACCCCACACCCCTCCAAGGCGTCTGCACACATGAAAACCCTAGGCCTGATTGGCGGCATGAGCCCCGAAAGCACCGTCTCGTATTACCAAATCATCAACCGCGAGGTGAACCAGCGTTTGGGCGGCAACCACAGTGCGGATATGCTGATGCACAGTGTCAATTTCGAGACCATTGCCGCCCTGCAGCGCGCAGGCGATTGGCAGCAGGCAGGTGCCGTGCTGGCAGCCAGCGCCAAGCAGCTCGAAAGCATGGGCGCACAAGCCATTGTGCTGGCGACCAACACCATGCACAAAGTCGCCCCGGCGATTGAGCAGGCCATCCGTGTGCCGCTGATTCATGTGGTCGATGCCGTCGGCCACGCCATTCAGGCACAAGGCTTGCACCAGGTGGCGCTGCTGGGCACGCGCTTTACCATGAGTGACGGTTTTTATACCGAGCGCCTACAAGAGCTGGGGATATCGGCCATGGTGCCGCCTGCCGCTCAACAAGATGAAATCCACCGCGTGATTTTTGAAGAGCTGTGCCGTAACCGTTTGACCGATGCCGCCAGGCGTTATTACCTGGATGCCATCGCCGAGCAGCAAGCACGCGGCGCGCAGGGCGTGATTTTTGGTTGTACCGAAATCGGCTTGCTGTTAAAGCCCGAAGAATGCCCCCTGCCCGTGTTTGACAGCGCCGAAATTCACGCTCTGGCTGCCGCGGCGTTTGCCCTTTCTTGAACCTTTTGACAAAACACATTCGCCATGTTCGGCATTACCGACCTTGCCACCTACACCCTCGGTGTGGTTGCCATCATCCTGCTGCCCGGCCCCAATTCCATGTATTGCCTCACCATCGCGGGGCAATACGGCATCAAGGCGGCTTATCGGGCTGTGGCTGGTATTCTGCTGGGCGACTTCCTACTGATTCTTGCCACCGTATTGGGCGCGGGCACGGTGCTCAAGCTCTACCCCGCGCTGTTTCACGGCATCAAGCTGCTGGGCGGGCTGTATCTGGCCTACATCGGCTGGAACCTGCTGCGCGGCGCGGCCAAAAAATGGCGCACCCAAGCCCCCAAGGATGTGACCGATGGACTGAAACCCACCGGTCACGGTGCGCATCATGTGTTCAAGCGCGCCCTGCTGCTGAGCCTGACCAACCCGAAAGCGATCTTGTTTTTGCTGTCGTTTTTCGTGCAGTTTGTTGATCCCCGCTACCCACATCCGGCCTTGAGCTTTTTTGTGCTGGCGCTTATTTTGCAAGTGGTCAGCTTTTTGTACCTGAATATGCTGACCTTTGCCGGGCACGGCTTGACCCAGATATTCAGACAGCACGTCAAACTTTCGTCTGCCGGCATGGGCCTTGTCGGCATGCTGTTTATCGGGTTTGCCATCAAAATGTGGATGGCTGAGTTTTAAGCGCCTGCCCAAGCCTGTTCAAAAGCGCCCACCGCTTGGGCAAAACCGAACACACAAAGGCTGAACGGCCTGTTCAAGCTAGAATTTGCCGATCTGGCGCTTGCACACGCACGCCGCACCCAACACCCTGATGGCAATGCCATCTCTGCCTCTGTTGACACCACCATGAACTACCTCTCCACCCGTGGCGACGCCACCCCCCGAAAGTTTTGCGACATCCTGCTGGAAGGCCTGGCGCCCGATGGCGGGCTGTACCTGCCCGAGCGCTATCCGCAGCTGGGCGCGGCCGACCTGGCCCGCCTGCGCGGCGTATGGCAAACCCAGGGCTACGCCACGCTGGCGTTTGAAATTCTCAGCCTCTACATCGACGACATTCCCGCCGCCGATCTGCGTGCGCTGTGTGAGGCAACCTATACCCCCGCCGTGTTCGGCACGCGCGAGATCACGCCGCTGAAAAAACTGACGGATAGTTTTTATCTGCAAGCCCTTTCCAACGGCCCCACGCTGGCCTTCAAAGACATGGCCATGCAGCTGCTGGGCAATCTGTTCGAGTACGAACTGCGCCGCCGGGGCGAGCAGCTCAACATCCTGGGCGCCACCAGCGGCGACACCGGCAGCGCCGCCGAATACGCCATGCGCGGCAAGCAAGGCATTCGCGTGTTCATGCTCAGCCCGCACGGGCGCATGAGCGCCTTTCAGCAGGCGCAGATGTTCAGCCTG
>JAGOGU010000185.1 GCA_017996515.1 Allobrachymonas sp. | reverse complement strand
GTACGACACATGCTTGCCAATCTCGTGCAACCGCGCGGCCCAGCGCAGCTTGCGCTCGCGCCGCTCCTGCAAGTCTGCGGCCTGTTGCGGCAACTGCCGGTACAAGGCCAGCGCCGTGCGCTCCACGCGCGCAGCCTGGTCGGGGTCGACATGGAATTTTTCCATGAGCTTGTTCACGGTTTGCGAACGGATGTCGGTTGTGGGCTTTTGGCGCTTGAGCAGGTCGTGCAGCACGCCTTGGCGCAAAGCGCCGACCGATACATGCATTTCCCGTATGCCCAGCAGATCGAACAAGGCGCGCAGCACGCTGACGCCGCCGCCAATGACGGGGCGGCGGTCGTCTTTCAGCCCGCCCAGTTGCAAGGCTGCCGCGTTGCGGGCTTGCAGCATGTGCTGCACCAGCCAATCCAGCCCCTCGCGGGTCACCAGGCCGGGTGTGCCGCCTGCTGCGGCGCACAGAATTTCGCTCACTGCCGCTACCGTGCCCGAGCAGCCGTAGGCCACATCCCAATGATCTGCGCCGTATATCGCCAGCGCATCGTCCAGCTCGGCCTTGGCTGCCACATCGGCACGGCGGAATGCCGCCTGCGTAAATTCCCCTTTCGGAAAGTAACGCATGGACCAGGTCACGCTGCCGACCTGCACCGATTCCAGCGCATGGGCCTTGAGGTTTTTACCCAGAATCAGCTCGGTGGAGCGCCCGCCGATATCGATTACCAGCCGCCGCTCGTCCGAGCGCGGCAAGAGGCTGGCCGCGCCTTGGTAGATCAGGCGCGCTTCTTCGCGGCCCGACACCACGTTGATGGGCACGCCCAAAATCTGGCTGCCGCGCGCCAAAAATTCCGCGCGATTGACGGCCTGGCGCAGCGTTTGCGTGCCTACGGCGCGGATGTGCTCTTGGGGAAAGTCGCCCAGGCGCTCTTTGAACCGTTCCAGACACGCCCAGCCGCGCTGCATGGCCTCGAGTGACAGCACATTGTTCTCGTCCAGCCCCGCGCCCTGGCGTACCGTTTCTTTGAGATATTCCACGCGCTCGATCTGGCCGCCTTCGTACTTGCCAATTTCCAGACGGAAGCTGTTGGAGCCCAGATCAATCGCCGCCAAACGGGTGCCGTTGCGTATGGTCATGGTGAATATCCCTGCAAAAAAATCAAACAAAACTGGCTTTGTCTTTTGCCACAGCTGCCCGGCTGTTTACGGCTTCCGGGCACGGCTGTGCCCCGTTTTGCCACAGCACACGCAGCGCACGCACCGCAAGCGCCAGCCAGGCACACAGGCAGCGCCGCATCCGGCCTGCCATTCGGATACGCGCAGTTTACGGCATCGCTCTTTGCAAGGATGAAGCAGGCAGGCGCAGCGCACATGCAGGCCGCTACAGGCCGCATCCGGCACGGCATATGCGCACAGGCCTGATAAGCGCAGGCCCGACAAGCGCAGGGGCTGTCACAAAAATGTCATGCAAGCCTTTTACAGTACGTTTCAGACAAGCCAGCAAATGGTTTTTCCTCACCATATTTTTTAACTAAAAGGATTTTTATGTACACATCTCGCAGACTGGTCATTTTGGGCATTACCGCCGCTGCATTAGGGTTGATCGCTTGCGGCAAGCAGGGCTCCGCACCACAAGCATCTGCCTCTGGTTCGCAAACTACACAGCAAAGCGGTGCAGGCGCAACTGGCGCGGGCGCTTCGTTCCCCGCACCGCTGTATGCCAAATGGGCCAGCGAATACGCCACGGCAGCAGGCACAAAAATCAACTACCAATCGGTTGGCTCCAGCGCTGGCATGAAACAGATCGAAGCCAAAACGGTGGACTTTGGCGCATCTGACGAACCGCTGAAAGATGAAGATCTCAAAGCCAAAGGGCTGGTGCAATTCCCCACCGTGATCGGTGGCGTAGTGCCTGTCATCAACATTACCGGCGTAGCACCAGGTGCCATGATGCTTGACGGCCCAACATTGGCCAATATCTACATGGGCAAAATCACCCGCTGGAACGACCCGGCCATTGTGGCGCTCAACCCTTCCGTTACCCTGCCAGATGCGCCCATTGCGCCCGTGCGCCGCGCAGACGGATCGGGCACCACTTTCAACTTCACCAATTACCTGAGCAAAGTCAGCCCCGAATGGAAAGAAAAAATCGGTGAGGGCAAGGCCGTGAACTGGCCCGTGGGCACGGGTGGCAAGGGTAACGAAGGCGTTGCGCAATTCGTGGCACGCTTGCCCAACTCGATTGGCTACGTGGAATACGCTTACGTGAAGCAGAACAAAATGCCTTTCGTCAAGCTCAAAAATGCTGCAGGCAATGTGGTTGCGCCCGATGAAGCCAGCTTCAAAGCTGCCGCAGCCTCTGCCGACTGGAAGTCTTCGTTCTATCAAATCCTGACCAATCAGCCCGCGCCAGAAGCATGGCCCATTACGGCTGCGACCTACATCATGATGCACAGCAAGCAGGACAAACCGGAAAACGCCGCAGCAGTTCTGAAATTCTTCGACTGGGCTTACAAGAACGGCGACCAACACGCTACAGAGCTAGACTACGTACCCATGCCAGACGATGTAAAAGCCGTGATCGTGCAATCGTGGGGCAATATCCAAGACAATAGCGGCAATCCAATAGCTTACAAATAAGCCGCGTTTGTGGAATGTGGATAGACACACACCTGTCTATCCACTTTTTCTAACAAACCAGCCAACACATTATGTCGACTGCTATCCCTCCTACCCCAAGCACTACCCACGCAATTGCTGACAAAAGTACCGCGCAAGACCTGCCGAAAAGCACACACCATAAAGGCTTTCTGGCTGATTTATTTTTTGCAGGCGCAGCACGTCTAGCCACGTGGATCACGCTGTCACTGCTGGTGGGCATCATTTTGTCTTTGGTTTGGGGCGCTTTGCCTGCCATTCGCAAGTTTGGCCTGGGGTTTCTCATCAAAAGCGCTTGGGATCCAGTCATGGAAGACTACGGCGGCTGGGTCATGATTTACGGCACGCTGGCAACGTCGGCGATTGCGTTGCTGATTGCCGTGCCGGTCAGCTTCGGCATTGCCCTGTTCCTGACGGAAATGTCGCCGCGCTGGCTCAAGCAGCCTTTGAGCACGGCGATTGAGTTGCTGGCCGCCGTGCCTTCCATCGTGTACGGCATGTGGGGGCTGATGGTGTTTGGCCCCGTGCTGTCGCGCTTTGTGCAAATGCCGCTGCAATCTTTGCTGGGCAATGTGCCGGTGCTGTCCAAACTGTTTTCCGGCCCGCCTGTGGGCATTGGCATTTTGCCAGCGGGCATCATTCTGGCGATCATGATTATTCCTTTCATCGCTTCGGTCATGCGCGATGTGTTTCAGGTCACGCCCACGCTGCTCAAAGAATCGGCCTACGGACTGGGTTCCACCACCTGGGAGGTGA
>JAGOGU010000184.1 GCA_017996515.1 Allobrachymonas sp. | reverse complement strand
GGTGGATTCGACCAGCCCGCTGGCCATGAAGCAGGTCATCAAGCTGGTGGAAACCGGTCGGCCGGTCGTGATCTTTCCCGAAGGGCGCATCACCAAAACCGGCTCGCTGATGAAGGTGTACGACGGCGCCGCCTTTGTAGCCGCCAAAACCGGTTCCACCATCGTGCCCATCCGCATCGACGGCGCCGCCCACAGCTACTTCAGCCGCCTGGCGGGCATCTATCCGCGCAAACTGTTCCCGAAGATGACGATTTCCATCCAACCGCGGCGCGCCATCCCCATGCCTGATCTGCCATCGGCCAAAGAGCGCCGCCGCCGCTCGGGCGAGTTGATGCGCCACATTCTGCTAGATATGCTGGTTGCCACCCGTCCGCAACGCACGCTGTTCGAGGCCTTTCTGGACGGCAAACAAACCTTTGGCCGCAACTACAAGCTGGTGGAAGACATCCGCCTGGTGGAAGACTCCTACGGCTCTTTGCTCAAGATGGCGCTGGCGCTTTCGCGCGTGATTGAGCGCAAAACGGCGGCTGACGAAATCGTGGGCGTGCTCACCCCCAATGCCGCGCCCACGCTGGGCTTGATTCTGGGCCTGTCGATGCGCCGCCGCGTGCCTGCCTTGCTGAATTACACGGCTGGCGCCGAAGGGCTGCGCGCCGCTTGCACCGCGGCCAACATCCGCCACATCATCGCCTCGCGCACCTTTGTGGAAAAAGCACGGCTGGGCGTGGTGATGGAGCAGCTCGACGGCCTCACCATCCACTATCTGGAAGATTTCAAAGCCGAGATTGGTCTGTCCGACAAGCTGTGGACGCTGTGGCACATGGCTTTTCCGGCCAGCGCCGCCGTGGCGCAAACACCTGATGATGCGGCCGTCGTGCTATTCACCTCCGGCTCCGAAGGCAAGCCCAAGGGCGTGGTGCATTCGCACAATTCGGTGTTGTCGAACGTGGCGCAGATTCGCGCCGTGGCCGACTTCACTCCGCGCGACAAATTCATGATGGCGCTGCCGCTGTTTCACTCTTTCGGCCTGACCTGCGGCGTGATGCTGCCACTGGTGGCGGGCTGCAAGGTGTTTCTCTACCCCAGCCCGCTGCACTATCGGGTCATCCCCGAAATCGTGTATGACCGCGACTGCACCGTGCTGTTTGGCACCTCGACCTTTCTGGGGCATTACGGCAAGCAGGCCCACCCGTACGACTTTGGCCGCCTGCGCTATGTGGTGGCGGGCGCCGAAAAACTCTCGGAAGACGTGCGCCAGCTCTGGATCGAAAAATTCGGCATCCGCATTCTCGAAGGCTATGGCGTGACCGAATGCGCACCCGTAGTAGCCGTGAATGTGCCCATGGCTTGCCAAATCGGCACCGTCGGCCAGTTGCTGCCCGGCATTGCATACGAGCTGGAGGCCGTGCCGGGCATTGAGCGCGGCGGTGCGCTGTACGTCAAGGGGCCAAACGTGATGAAAGGCTATTTGCTGCACGACAACCCGGGCGTAATCCAACCGCCATCGGCGCGTGGCGCGGGCTGGTATGCCACCGGCGACATCGTTGATTTGGATGAGCGCGGCTTTGTGACCATTCTGGGGCGCATCAAGCGCTTCGCCAAGATTGCAGGCGAGATGATTTCGCTCGAAGTGGTCGAAAAAAATGCCACCACCGCAGCGCCTGCCTTTATCCATGCCGCATCCACCCGTACCGATGCAGCCAAAGGCGAAGCCCTGGTGCTGTTTACCACTGCGCCCAACCTCACGCGCGAGCAATTGGTGGCCGCTGCGCAAAGCCAGGGCTTGCCCGAGATTTCCGTGCCACGCATCATCCGCCATGTGCAGGCGATTCCGTTGCTGGGATCGGGCAAGACCGATTACGTCACGCTCAAACGCATGGCCGAGGCGGACGCTGCGACAAATGCTGCTTGAGCACGCGCCGCATGCATTCACCCATGCATAACGCATGAACAACACAAGGCAGATGCCATCATGAGTTCGCAATTTTCCCTTTTCAAAACGCGCCGCTTCAGCCCGTTTTTTGCCACGCAGTTTCTGGGCGCATTCAACGACAACCTGTTCAAAAACGCCTTGGTCGTGCTGATTACGTTCCAGACGGCGCAATGGAGCAGCCTGTCATCGGGCTTGCTGGCGAATCTGGCCGCAGGCATTTTCATCCTGCCCTTCTTCCTGTTTTCGGCCACCGCCGGGCAACTGGCCGACAAGTACGACAAGGCGCTGCTTTCGCGCCTGGTGAAATGGCTTGAGATCGCCATCGTGCTCCTGATCGGTCTGGGCTTCTGGCTGCAAAGCCTGAGCCTGCTGATGGTCTGCCTGTTTTTGCTGGGCTTGCAATCCACACTGTTTGGCCCGGTGAAATACGCGCTGCTGCCACAACATTTGCATGAAGATGAGCTGGTGGGCGGCAATGCGTTGGTCGAAGCGGGCACCTTTGTTTCCATTTTGCTGGGCACTTTGTGCGGTGGCCTGCTGGCCAGCCTCGACAATGGCCCACTGTGGATCACCGCCGCCTGTATGCTGGCAGCCATTGCGGGCTATTTGGCCAGCCGCGGCATTCCGGATGCGCCTGCGCCTGAACCGTCGCTGCGCATCAACCCCAATCCAGTAACCGAAACTTGGCACAACATCCAGTTCGCACGCGAAAACCGTACCGTCTTTCTGTCGATTCTGGGCATCTCGTGGTTCTGGCTGTTTGGCGCGCTGATGCTGGCGCAATTCCCTGCTTACGCTAAAGATGTGCTGGGCGGCACTGAAACCAGCGTGACCCTGCTGCTGGGTGTTTTCACACTGGGCATTGGCTGCGGCTCGCTGCTGTGCGAGCGGCTGTCATCCAAACAGGTAGAAATAGGGCTGGTGCCTTTCGGTTCCATCGGCATCTCGCTGTTTGCCCTGGATCTGGCATGGGCCTCGCCCGCCGCCTTGCCGCCAGAGCCTTTGTCGATGACGGCCTTGCTGGCGTTGCCTGCTACCTGGCGAGTGCTGTTCGATCTGTTGGCCATCGGGCTGTTTGGCGGTTTTTTCATCGTGCCGCTCTACGCCCTGATTCAGTTGCGTTCCAGCGCCAGCCATCGCGCGCGCATCATTGCGGCCAACAACATCCTCAACGCCCTGTTCATGGTGGTGGGCGCAGGCGCTGCTGCGGGGTTGCTGGCGTGCGGCCTGTCGATTCCGGCGCTGTTTGGCGTGGCCGCTTTGTGCAATGCCGCCGTTGCCCTGTACATCTACCGCCTGCTGCCGGAATTTTTGCTGCGCTTTGTCGCCTGGTTACTGGTGCATTCGGTGTATCGTCTGAAAAAACAGGGCTGGGACGCCCTGCCCGCAACCGGTTCTGCACTGCTCGTGAGCCACCACGCCAGCCATGTGGATACCCTCATCATTGCCAGCGCAGCGTCTCGCCCCGTGCATTTT
>JAGOGU010000183.1 GCA_017996515.1 Allobrachymonas sp. | reverse complement strand
GGCAGCGACTTTCACAGCCCCGAAGAATCGCGCTGCAATCTGGGCGAACTGCCCGCCTTGCCCGCCGACCTAGTGCCCGTGTGGCAAGCACTGGCCGATCGCATCCGCTGGCCGGGCGGGCGTGCTTCGGCCTGATCGTGCAACGGTTACGGCAAGCGCACAGCCCAACCAACATCACTCAGCAAGAATGATGGCGCATGAACGAAAACGCTGGAAACGCACAGCCCATGCATGAGCCGTTCGAGACCGAACGCGCTATTGCCCTGAGCAAAGGAAAGATGCTGCTCTTGCTGGCAGGATCGTGCCTGTTTGTTGCCTTGGGCTACTGTCTTTTGCAGATGAGCGATGCACAAATTGCCACGCTGCGGCGTTTTAACGCACCGTGGTTTGTGCGCGCAATAGGCGTAACAAGCATTGTGTTTTTTGGCTTCTGCGGCCTGTTCGTTTGCAAAAAGCTGTTCGATCAAAAGCCCGGCCTGCTGCTTAATGCCCAAGGGCTTTACGACAACGCCAGCGCCCTTGCGGCCGGCTTTATTCCTTGGTCGGATATTGCGGGGTTTGGCGTGTATGAAGTAAATGGGCAAAAAATGCTGGTGGTCAAGCTGCACGAGCCGAAAAAATATATCGCGTCGGGCAACATGCTAAGGCACAAAATCAACCGGATCAACACCAGCATGTGTGGCAGCCCTGTCGTTATCTCCGCCAACACGCTGCAAATCGGCTTTGATGAATTGCAGGCCGCCTGCCGCCACTATCGGGCGAAATACGGCAGGCGCACTGCACAAGAAGCATGAGCAGGCTTCTACGCCACCACACCATGCTGGCGCAGCCATTGCGCCGCCTCCATCGCGCTGTAGGTGAGGATGCCATCTGCCCCTGCGCGTTTGAAGGCCAGTAGCGATTCCATCATCACCGCATCGTGGTCAAGCCAGCCGTTTTGCGCAGCCGCCTTGAGCATGGCGTATTCGCCGCTGACCTGGTAGGCGAAGGTGGGCACGCGGAAAGTATCTTTGACGCGGCGCAGCACATCCAGATAAGGCATGCCGGGCTTGACCATGACCATGTCTGCGCCCTCGCCAATATCCAGCGCCACCTCGCGCAGCGCCTCGTCGCTGTTGGCCGGATCCATCTGGTAGGTTTTTTTGTTGCCCTTGCCCAGATGACCGGCGCTGCCCACCGCATCGCGAAAGGGGCCGTAAAAGCTGCTGGCGTATTTGGCGCTGTAGGCCATGATGCGGGTGTGGATAAACCCCTGCGCATCCAGCGCCTGGCGGATGGCGCCGATGCGGCCATCCATCATGTCGCTGGGGGCGACGATATCCACGCCAGCCTGCGCCTGGCACAGCGCCTGCTTTTGCAGTTGCTCGATGGTGGCGTCGTTGAGCAGATAGCCGGTTTCGTCGGGAATGCCGTCTTGCCCGTGGCTGGTGTAGGGGTCGAGCGCCACATCGGTCATGATGCCCAATTCAGGCAGGCGGTGCTTGAGGGCGCGCACCGCCGTGGGAATCAGGCCCCGCGGGTTGGCCGCTTCGCTACCAACGGCGTCTTTCTGGTTGGCATCCACCACCGGAAACAGCGCCATATACGGTATGCCCAACTGCAGGCATTGCTCGGCCAGGGGCAGCAGCAAATCCAGCGACAAGCGCGCCACGCCCGGCATGGACGGCACCGCCTCGCTGCGCTTGAGGCCATCGACCACAAACACCGGATAAATCAAATCGTGCGGATGCAGGTGATGCTCGCGCACCAGATTGCGCGTGTAGCTGTCGCGGCGCAAACGGCGCGGGCGGCCAGTGGGGAAGGGGGCGTAAGGGGCGTGGTGCGTAGTCATGATCGCATTCTAAGAGCCTCTGGCTGCTGTAGGGATAAGGCTGAAGGATAATGAAGCTCTGCTTCGTGCGAGTTGGCCTTGAGGATCACCTCTGCGCAGCATAACGCCTGAATTAAGTCGTGCTGGCTTGAATGAAGTAGTTAAATGAAAGCGTTCCTTAATCGTTGAAAATAAATGGAAATGGCAGATGGGTTGATTTTCTGCTTGCTGAATGGACTAGACACGTGTTGCATGCGCATCTGAGTTTTTCAAAGTGAAGAAGTGTGAAAAGACGCTCATGTCATCTTTCTGCTTTCGCGTCAAACCTAGCTCCGGGATCGGCTTTTCTAATAGGTAGTTGTTTCCGTAGTCTAGACTCGCCAAATAGCATGCGTAGAACGCTTTTCGTATAACGCGAGACATCATCTCGAAGAGCGATAGAAAAGCGATCATTTCATCTTGACCCCAATCCGTATCTATGTCGTATTGCTCGTGAGTTGTTAGCCCGTGAACCAATTGATTGCGTTTCGCTAAAAACCACTCAAGCGCCGCTTTGAACGTCGGCTCTAGCTCATAAGACTCTTCAATCGTCCGAATCAGTTGCCCTAAGGTCTTTTTTTTCCACGCGTGGGCTAAATCATTGATGGTCTTATATCGCGTCTTTTCCTTTGCGGATACGGACAAGATGAAAGAATGAGTTATATATTTTTCTATTTGCTGGCAGCGAGAAATACAGACCCCCAATAAAGTGAAGAGAATGCTCTGGCGGCTTGTGTATTGATCTTCCCCCCCATATTCAGAAAAAGCCTTTTTTTGACCGAACTCCTTTATAAATCGACGCCCGATGATTCTGGGGGGCCGCCCTTGACTGTACACGACGTCTTCGAACAATGTTTCATGGCGTCCCTCAACTTCACGAAACTTGGCACCAAGCTTCTTCAATAGATCGTTCCCTCCATACCAAGGCCACGTAAATTTGTTTTTCTTGTCCGTAGCGAACTGGCGTTTTGCCACACCCTCCGGTATGCGACAGGCATGTACTGCCCCGACTTCATCTGCTCCGAACCCATTCATTTCGCGCTCCACTCTTATGGCGCTGCGAATGTTTCTGGCAATGACGAAGCAGTCTTCAAGTCCGTCTGAGTAAACCCAATACAGATTCCAACCAGCAAATTTCCGTAGTTTTTTTGCCATCGCTAAGGGGCTAATGCCTGAGTTAAGCTGCGCTAAGCGCAAGACCTCAATAGAACGCCGAACATACCCTAAAAATTACGGCTATGAAGCGATTTCGGCTTGAATAATTTGTTAGGCCGCAGCACGTATGACTGATAACCAATTGAATCTGCAAGTAATATTGGCAACGCTAATGAATCGACCTATCCTCGTGCATCCAATCAAACGCCTCGTTGAGCTCGGTCAGTGGCATTGTGTGGGTGACGAAAGAGGGTATAGGCACCATAGAGTGTAACCATGTCTGCAGTCTAAGTAAGAAAATGTGGAATAACTGCCTTATCTAACGCCAACCACTGCCCGCAAGAGCAGGCGCCTTCCAGCGGCCATTCGGCGGCAGCACCTGGCAGCACGTGGCCGCGCTGCTGCAACCAGTAC
>JAGOGU010000182.1 GCA_017996515.1 Allobrachymonas sp. | reverse complement strand
TCAGCAACGGGGAGATGTGCGCACCACCCTATTTCTGGCGATCAGTGCCTGTATGTCTTTGGTGGTTGGCCTGCGTTGGAGCTTTCCCCATCCTTATCTGTGGTTTGCCGTGGCGCTTGTTTCCAGCGTGCAGGCGCCTGCGGCCTGGCTGTGTTTTTATCGCCCGCAGCAAGGCGGTTCTTCTTCGCGCAGGGTGGGGGTGCTGTTGCCGTTTCTGGCTACGGCATTGACATTGGCTTTGCTTTTGGCCGGTGTGCGCTTTTGGGATTGGGTCGAGGTTTTGCTGGTTGTGCTTTATGTTGGTTATGGGGGCGCTTTGCTGGGGTTGGGCTGGAGTAATCACGCGCAGTTTGATGCCGTGCGGTTTTCGCAGCTTCCTGATATTAAGCATGCAGCGATTTGGTCTGGATGCGCCTTGATTTTCAATGGTGTGTTAGAGGGGCTGATTGGTTTGGATTATTGGCTGCATCAGGGCAAGCATGCGCAGTTGCTGGTAGGCGTTGCGCACGTGGTGCTGTTGCCGCCCTTGGTATATGGTGTTTATCGCGCGGGTTTGATGTGGGCTCGTGATGTGGCAGATGCGCCCGATTCGGTGGTCAAGCAGTTGCAGCCCGCACGGTTGGCCGAGCCTGCAACCGTGCCTTGCGCACCTGATGCGTCTCAGAGCCTTGTACGCGCAGCCATTGTTTCGCCACGAAATGATGAGGCCATGTTGGAGCAACTGACAGATTTGGTGCAAGCGCAAGGGCTGTATAAAGACCCTGACTTGAGTCTGATCAAGCTGGCGCGGCGCATGGGTGTGCCAGCACGCGAGTTGTCGGCCATGGTCAATCGGCAATGCGGAAAAAACATCGCGCAGTGGATCAATGGTTTTCGTATCGCTGCGGCGTGCGAGCAACTGGCTTCCGGTGATGCGCCAGTGACAACGGTCATGCTCGATTGCGGTTTTTTCACCAAATCCAATTTCAATCGCGAGTTTCGCCGCCATACTGGTCTCAGCCCCAGTGCGTACAGGCAGCAGCTCCGCTCTTGGGCCAAACAGGCTGCGCAGACTTCTTGATGTGTGGCTAGCATCACGGTGCAGGCAAGCCAGCCCCCTGTGAAGAGGCTGGCTGGATAGCGACACAACAAGTGCGCCATCAGTACTTCAAAGCGCGTTTGAAAAAGTTAGCCATTTGGGCGTTCCACTGCTGGTGCGCAGCTTTGCGGTCAAAACCGACCTCGTCTTTTGTGCAAATTTCTTTTTCCATGGCAGCCAGTGCTGGCGTGCAGGGGTGGATAAAGGCGTAGTGATTGGTTTTGGGTGTGATGACCAAATCTGGCGTATTGCGCAAATTTTTTGCCAACAGGCGAACGCTCTCGGGCGTCACACCATCACCGCCGTGTTGCGATGCCCATATTTGCATGGGGATGCGGACGTGCTGCACGCTGGCAGGCGTAGGGAAAAAGCTCAGGGGATCAACAAGTACCATGGCCTTGATGCGCGGATCGCGCGTCAGTGCACGCACATCCGCTTGATGTGCTTTGATTTGACGGCAGATTTTCATTTTTGCATCAGGGCAGGGCAATTGGCTTTGAGCAAAGTCAGGCGTGGCGTTTGCAAGAATTAAACCGGTATAGCCGCCGCGCGAAAATCCCCAAAAGCCAATGCGATCCGCATCGATGCGATGGGCATGAGGCGATTGCTGACTGAGCAGAAAATCGATCACTTGCTTGACTTGAGCCGGGCGCTGATACAGCGCGGCCATGTCATCGGATGTGCTCAGGTCAAATGCGTTATCGCCCGGGTGGTTGAAGCTGGCCACCATAAATCCCGCATCGGCCAGCGCCTCTGCAGTGTCGTGATGACCTAGGGCGGTTCCCCCTCTACCGTGCGACAAGACCAGCAAAGGCAATTTACCTTGCCCAGCTACAGGGCAGCCCGGAATGACTTGCAGACGGAATGGGCCAGTGGCAAAAGGCGCTTTTACGGGTTTGTCGCAAGGCGTCCATAAGGTGACCTCAAACGCCTTTTGCTTGCCAGTCGCCGGCACGGTAACTTTGGCAAATCCTGAGGCGTGTGTAGCGCCTGCAATGAGCAACAAAGCTGCGGTTGAAAAGAAAGAGCGCCACTGCTGTGCACGTTTGGAAAAAATTTTTAAAAACATCCAGTCCTCCTTGAAGTTGATGAAAGAAAGACTGGATTGTTGGGATTCCAGATGAATCAGGCGTCCTGTAAGGCGCAGAAGCAGGTTCTAAAACATGATTCAGAACGCGAATGCGTAAAAAGCGTCTGTTGTTTACTTTTGCCGGTTGGCGTCGCAGCGGGTGTTGAGCGCAAAGTGGTCACTGTTGGGGCGTAAAAAAGCCGCCTGCGGCAAACGCAGACGGCTGAGTAGCTTGTTGCAGCGGTAGTTTTAACAGTAGATCACGCGCCAAATACCCGAAAGCGCTCTTCAACCGGAGCAAAGGCTTTTTCTCCGGCAGGGGCGGCAATGCCGCCAAAGACCATTTGTGCGCGCAGCGTCCAGCTGGCGGGAATGTTCCACTCTTTGGCTACAGCAGCATCAATCAAGGGGTTGTAGTGTTGCAGGTTGGCGCCAATGCCTGCTGCGGCCAGCGTTGTCCATATCGCGTATTGGTGCATGGCGTTGGTGTGCTCTGCCCAGATGGGGAAGTTGTCGGCATAAGAAGGAAACTGCGCTTGCAAGCCTTTGACCACTTCCTGGTCTTCAAAAAACAGAACCGAGCCGGCTGCGGCCTTGAACATATTGAGCTTTTGTTGGGTGGATTCGAATTTTTCAGCGGGCACAATGGCGCGCAGCGCGTCTTCGGCAAACTGCCACAGCTTTTCGTGCTCTGCGCCAAACAACGCCACTACGCGGGTGGATTGTGAGTTGAAAGCAGAAGGTGTGTGCAGCACGGCGTGCTGGATGATGGCAGTCACTTCTGCTGCGGGTCGCGGCAAGCTTTTGTTCAGCGCGTAAACAGAGCGGCGGGTTTCGGCTGCTTGCTGGATAGATGGGTAGGTCATGGTTTCCTCCTGAAAAAGGTTGGGTTACTTGGCTTTTTTGAACAGACTGTCCAGCGCCCAGGTGCCACCGCCTGCCGCTGCCAGATAAAGGAAGATGAAGCTGAACAGGGCGGCCGCTTCGCCGCCATTGAGCAGGGGCAACAGCGGTGTCTTGGGCGCATGCGCCATGAAGTAGGCTACCGCCATCTGGCCAGACAGAATGAAAGCAACAGGGCGGGTAAACAGCCCAAGCAATAGCAACAGGCCGCCTGCCACTTCAAGCATGCCGGCAAAGCCGTAAAGCGAGAACAGTTGCAGGCCATCAAACATGGCGATATGCGGCATGGCAAACAGTTTGGCCGTGCCGTGCAGCATGAACATATAGGCAGCGGCTATGCGCAGAATGGACAGCAACAAAGGCTGGAAGCGGTTGGGTACA
>JAGOGU010000181.1 GCA_017996515.1 Allobrachymonas sp. | reverse complement strand
AGCCATAAGCCCCCAGGCCTTGCGGCCATGCCGGCAGGGCGACAGCGTGCAGCTGCCGGGTTTGCGGCTGGAGGTATTGGATGTGCCCGGCCACACCGCCGGGCATATTGCTTTTTATGCGGCGGCCCAGCCCGGCTTGCCAGAACCCTTGGTGCTGTGTGGCGACAGTCTGTTTTCCGCCGGGTGCGGGCGCATGTTTGAAGGCACGCCCGAGCAGATGCATGCTTCGTTGCAAAAACTGGCGGCCTTGCCCGATTCAACCCGGGTATGCTGCACGCACGAATATACTGTGTCCAATCTGCGGTTTGCACAGGCGGTAGAACCTGATAATGCAGCGATTACACTGCATGCCAAACATTGTGAGGCATTGCGGCAGCAACAGCAGCCGACCTTGCCTTCCAGCCTGCAACAGGAGAAAGCCATCAATCCCTTTTTGCGTGTGCACGAACCTGCGGTGCAGGCAGCCGTGGCGGCACGCAATCCTTCCGTTTCCGGCCCGGTCGAGGTGTTTGCCGCCTTGCGCGCCTGGAAAGATCATTTTTGAACCCGATTTTTGTCCGAGCCACGCTGCGGTGATGTGGCTTCTTTTTTCTTATGCGTTTATCTTTTTATTTCAAACATTGTCTGCGTTGGTTGGGCGCATCGGTCGCACTGGCTGTTGTAGCAGGTTGTGCCACGCAAAAAACGTCCTCGCAGGTGGGCGTGCGCACGCCCACCCATTCCCAGAGCGTTTCGGTCATGCGCAGTTCCAGCTCGCAAGATGATTTATGGGATCGCGTGCGCGATGGCTTTGCCATGCCTGATTTGGAGAATGCCACGGTGCGCGAAAAAGAGGCGTATTACACCCGTCAGTCCGAATACATGCAGCGCATGGTGGGGCGATCCAACAAATACCTTTATCACGTGGTGGAAGAGATCGAGCGCCGGCGCATGCCGACCGAATTGGCGCTGCTGCCATTTATTGAAAGCGCCTTCAACCCGCAGGCCGTCAGCAGCGCCAAAGCTGCAGGCATGTGGCAGTTCATTCCCAGTACGGGGCGGCATTTTTCTTTGCAGCAAAATATCTTTCGTGACGAGCGACGCGATATTGAGCACTCTACCCGTGCGGCGCTTGACTATTTGCAACGCCTTTACAACATGTTTGGCGATTGGCATCTGGCGCTGGCCGCCTACAACTGGGGCGAGGGCAGCGTGCAGCGTGCCATCGCCCGTAACCGTGCTGCCGGCCTGGGCACACGTTACGAAGATTTGCGCATGCCCAACGAAACGCGCGAATACGTGCCCAAGTTGCAAGCCATCAAAAACATCGTGCGCAATCCGGCCACTTTCAACACCACATTGCCCAGCGTTGCCAACCACCCGTATTTCAAGAAAGTGGCCATCAAGCGCGATATGGACGTCGCTATCGCCGCGCAACTGGCGGGTATCAGCGTGCAAGATTTCAAGGCTTTGAACCCGGCTACCAACCGTTCGCTCATCATTGCATCGGTTACGCCGCACATTCTGCTGCCGTGGGACAGCGCACCTGTATTCGAGCAGAATTTGGATGCCATGAGCGATCGTCAGCTGGCCAGCTGGACGGTGTGGGTGCCTTCTGAAACCGTTACGCTGGCGCAAGTGGCCGAGCAAACCGGCGCCTCGGTTGACGCACTGGGCAGCATCAACCGCATCTCGTCTCGGGCCAGAATCAAGGCAGGTTCCATCGTTCTGGTGCCGCGCGCCCAAGGGCAAGAGGCCGAAATTCCTGTCTCTATCGCCAACAGCAGTGTGGGCTTGCGCCTGGCGTCCGAAGGCATTTCGCGACCAGTATCCAGTTCGATTCAGAAAGTGGCGCTCCAGCGCAGCAGCGTGCGCGTGCGCAAAGGCGACACCATTGCCAGCATTGCGGCACGCTACGGACTGGCGCCTGCAACCGTCGCGCGCTGGAACGGCGTCAAATCCGGCCAGAAGCTGACAGCGGGCAAATCGGTGGTGCTGCATTTGCCGCAAAACACAGGCGGCAACGGCGGCGGCAGCCGTATTGGTCGCAATGGCCGCAACAACGCCGAAGCCATTGCGCGCGCAGGTCGGCGTGAGGCAGACAAGGCCGAGCGTGGGGCCAAACAAACGGCTACGCAAAAGGCTGACAAGCGGGGCGGCAAAAACGTCCTCCGCACCACTGAAGCCAAAACCACCACCAAGCGCGGTGGCAAGCAAGAGGCGGTGGAAACCAAAAACCGCAGCGCAGTGAGCAATAAAGGTGCAGGCAAAACCACGGCTCAAAACCGCAAAGAGCCAAGCGATAACAAGGCGCGCAATGCCAGCGCAGCACCATCCAAGGCTGCTGGCAAAAAAGCCGCGGCCCCTACCAAGAAGAAAAAATAAGCAGCAGCCACAACGGATGTTCGCAACGGTGAAAGATCGCAACAGCAGATAGGGGGTACAAAAAACCATGACTGAGCCAACGTCCTCATCTGCCCACTCCACCCAGCAACAGTCAGCTTGGACAGCCGAGGCAGCGACCGAGATGGCTTTTCCCCCCGCGCCTGTGCCCATGGTGCCCATCGTGGGCAGCACGGCGCAATTTCCCGTGCACCGCATCTATTGCGTTGGGCGTAATTACGCCGAGCATGCGCGTGAAATGGGCGGTTCTGATCGCGAAGCGCCGTTCTTCTTCCTCAAACCTGCCGATGCGGTATTACCTGGTTCAGTAGATCGGCCAGCGCAATTGCCGTATCCCTCGTTTACGGCCAATCTGCACCACGAGGTGGAACTGGTGGTAGCCATTGGGCAAGGGGGCAGCCACATTGCGGCTGCGCATGCCGTGCAACATATCTTCGGCTACGCCGTAGGGTTGGACATGACGCGGCGCGACCTGCAAAGCGAACTGCGCCAGCAGGGTCGCCCATGGTGCATGGCCAAGGGGTTCGAGGCATCCGCCCCTATTGGCTCCATCGTTCCGGTTGCGCTACTGCCGCCAGTGGCAGATATGGCGCGGGCGGACATCCGCCTCAGCGTCAACGGCCAACTGCGCCAGCAAGGCAACACGGCGCACATGATCTGGAATGTGGCAGAAACCATTGCCGCCATCAGCCGCGCCTGGGTGTTGCAGCCGGGCGATTTGATCTACACCGGCACACCGGCAGGCGTGGGGCCCGTGGTGGCAGGCGACACCTTGCTGGCCGAAGTACAGGGCTTGCCTGCCTTGCAACTGACGATTGTTTGATTGGCTGCAGGCTTGGATTGCGGGCTTTTTATGTTCCTGCTCAAGCAACAGGGAACAGGAGAGTCAATTGTGCTGTGGGTACTACCCCCCATACAGGGATAAATTTCTCCTGCGTTGATTCTTATTTTGATGCGCCCGGCCGCCAAGGGAGGCTGTGTACGGGCCTCATGCATAGAAACCTGTGCAGAGAAAGAAAAAGGGCTTGTTGAAAACAAGCCCCTGGGTTCAGAT
>JAGOGU010000028.1 GCA_017996515.1 Allobrachymonas sp. | reverse complement strand
CACAACATCCACATGGCCGGCAAATACGATGGTAGCGCCCTGCGCCCCTTGACTGCCCTGGCGCAAAGCCCAGAGGTTGCGCACAAAAAACTGCTCCGGCCCACTGTCGATGCGCTCGCACGCAAAACCGTGCGGCTGCAACTCGGTCGTAATCAGATCCAGGCAACCGCCATCTTCGGGCGTGACAGAGGCACGAGCGATCAATTGCTGCGCAAGGCGCAAGGCGGCATCAGACATATCAGGCATATACGATCAAGGCAAAAGCAGAAAAACAAATGGCGGCGCCACCAAGCACACGCCCGGCACACCGCCTATTTTCCATCCGGATCCTGCGCGCCTTGCACCAAGCGCGCGCAAACCCATGCTCCCATGCTCAGTTGGCCATTCCGTTGGCCAACGTGCAGCTCCGCAAGCGGAGCTGCCCTGCACAGGCTTACTCCCCCATATCCAGCGTAATCTCAGAGAACTTGGGCTCTGTGCTGTCATCCACAGGGTCGGCCACGCTGCTGGTTTTGGATGGATCCGTTGTGTTTTGCAAACGCCACATCAAATTGGTGGGCGAGTCGGCATGAATCAAGCCCTCTTCGCGCGAAACAACGCCCGTGCGGATCAGACGGGCAATGTCTTCTTCAAAGGTTTGCGAGCCTTCGGTCATCGATTTGCTCATGGCGTCTTTCACGCCAAAAATATCGCCTTTTTCGATCAATTCCGACACCAGCTTGGTATTGAGCAACACCTCGCAAGCGGGCACGCGCCCTTCATCCACGGTGCGCAGCAGACGCTGCGAAATCACCGCCGCCAAGCCTGATGCCAAATCGCTCAGCAGCGTGGCACGCACCTCTTCCGGATAGAAAGTGAGGATACGGTTGAGCGCTTGATAACTGTTGCTGGCGTGCAGCGTAGCCAGGCACAAGTGCCCTGATTGGGCATAGGCCAGCGCGGCCGACATCGTTTCCCGGTCGCGAATTTCGCCCACCAGAATCACATCGGGCGCCTGGCGCATGGCGTTTTTCAATGCCACCAAGCGGTTTTCCGTATCCGCGCCGATCTCACGCTGGTTGATCAGGCTGCGTTTGTTCTCGAACACGAATTCGATCGGGTCTTCAATTGTCAGAATATGGCTGCTGCGCTGCTGGTTGCGGTGATCCAGCATGGCTGCAAGCGAAGTACTTTTACCCGAGCCGGTTGCACCCACCATCAAAATCAAACCGCGCTGGCGCATGACCAGATCGATCAGCGTGTCGGTTGGCAGGCCCAAGGTATCCAGCGCCGGTATGTCAACCGGGATATAGCGAATAACCGCCGCATAGGTACCGCGCTGGCGCATCGCGTTTACACGGAAATTGCCCACATCCTGCAAGGCAAAAGAGGTATTGATTTCACCCTTCTGCATCAACTCGTTGAATTGCTTCTCGCTCAGAATTTCCTTCAGCAAAACCAGGCAGGAGTCAGCCGTCATCCGTTGCGGATTGACCGGCATCATGTTGCCGTTGATTTTGATCATGACGGGCGCCTTGGCGGAAATGAAAACGTCTGACGCATTTTTTTCCGCCATCAAACGCAACACGCGCTCCATATTGCCCATAGTAGCCATAGCTGCAACCTTTGTAACTAAAAATGTAATTATTGCTTATTCGTTACCATTCATGATCGATTACTGCGTTTTTTACACGCACACGATGCAAAAACCGCACGCTATATCGGTGTCGTTCTTTGCACCCAACAATCAATCAGTATCCGGATTTTGCGCCAGAGCGGGTATTGCATACAATCTTCACTCGCTCCGGGGTGTCTGCTGCAGCAGGCTGAGACGGCAAAGTGCTAAACCCGCGAACTTGAACCGGTTCATACCGGCGTAAGAAGAGCCGCATACCATCGCCATAACCCGTGCGCCATCGGAGCCAAAGCCGATTCGCACTACGCAAGCCCTACGGCGTGCTGCGTATTCCTTGTTCTGGCGCAGATTTGCAGGGAGCCCTTTTGCAACCGCTATCAGGAGCCTCCTCGCCATGCCGTCCTCGCCCGCCCCACACTCTGCCACTTCCGCCAGCCATTTGAATACGCGCTTGGCGTTGAGCCGCCAACCTCTGCCTGCATCCACCAAGAACTATCTCATTGGCTCGCGCCCCGACATTCGCGTGCCCGTGCGCGACATTCAGCTCACCAACGGCGCGCAGGCCAGCGTGTACGACACCAGCGGCCCCTACACCGATCCGCAAGCGCAGATCGACGTGCGCCGTGGCCTGCCTGCCCTGCGCCAGGCGTGGATCGACGAGCGCGGCGATACCGAAAGCTACGAAGGCCGTCTGGCCCACATCCTCGACGACGGCGGCAAGCACGATGCGCGCGACAGCGAGCGCATCGAGCAACTGCGCCGCGAAGCCGCCGCCCTGCAGCGCCCGCCGCGCCGCGCTAAGCCAGGCGCCAACGTCACGCAAATGCACTACGCGCGCAAGGGCATCATCACGCCCGAGATGGAATACATCGCCCTGCGCGAAAACGGCCGCCTGGAATGGGCGCGCGAGCATCTGGCGCAAAGCAAACGCGAAACGCGCCGCCGGGGCAACCCCATGGGCGCGGTGATGCCCGATGTGATTACTCCCGAATTCGTGCGCGATGAAGTGGCACGCGGCCGCGCCATCATCCCCGCCAACATCAACCACCCGGAGATCGAGCCGATGATCATCGGCCGCAACTTCCGCGTGAAGATCAACGCCAACATCGGCAACTCGGCCGTCACCAGCAGCATTGAAGAAGAGGTGGAAAAGCTGGTCTGGTCCATCCGCTGGGGCGGCGACACGGTGATGGACTTGTCCACCGGAAAAAACATCCACACCACGCGCGACTGGATCATCCGCAACAGCCCCGTGCCGATTGGCACCGTGCCCATCTACCAGGCGCTGGAAAAAGTGGGCGGCATTGCCGAAGACCTGACCTGGGCCATCTTCCGCGACACGCTGATCGAGCAAGCCGAGCAGGGCGTGGACTACTTCACCATCCACGCCGGCGTGCGCCTGCCCTTCATCCACCTCACGGCGGATCGCGTCACCGGCATCGTCAGCCGGGGCGGCTCCATCATGGCCAAGTGGTGCATCGCGCACCATCAGGAGAGCTTTCTCTACACGCACTTTGAAGAGATTTGCGAGATCATGAAGGCCTACGACGTGTCTTTCAGCCTGGGCGACGGCCTGCGTCCCGGCTGCGCGTCGGATGCCAACGACGAAGCCCAGTTTGCCGAGCTGCGCACCCTGGGCGAGTTGACGCAACTGGCCTGGAAGCACGACGTGCAAACCATGATCGAAGGCCCCGGCCACGTGCCCCTGCACATGGTGCAAGAGAACATGACTGAGCAGCTCAAGCACTGCCACGAAGCGCCGTTCTACACACTGGGCCCGCTCACCATCGACATCGCCCCCGGCTACGACCACATTGCCAGCGCCATCGGCGCCGCCATGATCGGCTGGATGGGCACGGCCATGCTCTGCTACGTGACGCCCAAGGAGCACCTGGGCCTGCCCGACCGCGACGACGTCAAGCAAGGCATCATCGCCTACAAGATCGCCGCCCACGCCGCCGACGTGGCCAAGGGGCACCCATCAGCCCGTGCCCGCGACGACGCGATCAGCAAGGCCCGCTTTGAATTCCGCTGGGAAGACCAGTTCAACCTGGGGCTGGACCCCGACACCGCGCGCGACTTCCACGACGAAACCCTGCCCAAAGACAGCAGCAAGAGCGCGCACTTTTGCAGCATGTGCGGCCCCAAGTTCTGCAGCATGAAGATCACGCAGGAAGTGCGGGACTTCGCCGCAGCCAAGGGCTTGAGCGAGGCCGAGGCGCTGCAACGCGGGATGGATGAGAAGTCCAAGGAATTCGCGGCGAAGGGCGGGGAGGTTTACGTGCCGATCCAGAAGGCTTGAGTCGCTCTGCCAGCCGCATCTTGCCCATAGTGAGAGCCCCATCGTGTAGCCCCATCACACGGGCAGCAACGATGGGCAAGAGGCGGCGGTTTCGCCAAAGCCGGTCACTCCCCATATGAATCCGCTGTGACGGCTTAACCGCCCTCTCGCAAACCCAGCAATATCCAAATACCTAGCAATCGTATGGGTATAAGTCAACACTAGGCAGCCCTCCTCTATACAATATATATTTATATATATCAATAAATAGGAGATTATTTGCCATGCTGCGATTCGACATTCCCCCTGTTTTTGCCAACGTTGTTCGTTGGGAAGCCTTCATCGTCTTTGCACTCTGCCTGCTGGCACTGTTCGTCAGCCCGTGGTTCTTGGCCGTCCTGCCGCTGCAAGGGCTGGTCAAAGGCTTCATTGGCCACCACAAATGCCCTTCCCATCTACTCTGGAAAAAGCTTTTCGTTTCCATGGGCTGGCAAGGCAAGAAAGAAAATGCAGGCGCCAAAATGTTTGCGGGCAAACTGCTGTTCATCGCCAGCACGGTCGCCATGACCCTGTTTTTTCTGGGCAAGCCGCAGTGGAAAATTCCTGCATCTGCCCTGCTGATCTTTTCCTTTCTGGAATGGGCTTTTGCCTTTTGCGCGGCTTGCTCGGTGTACAACGCCTGGTACCGTTACTTTCCGCCCAAAAGCGTTTGAGCTTGGCCACGCATGGCCGAATCAAGGCATGCATACGGTACACTAACCTCGCGCACTACTGGCGATAGGTTGCCCAAGCTCTTTGCTTGGGTAATTGACGTGGATCCGGCCTGCTCTCACACCGTTGCAAGCAGCCACCACCACGGGGAAATGCGCCGCACTGCCTATTGGCAGTGTGTGAGCCGTTCGCCTGGGCAGCCTTGCCGTTATGCGCAAGGGTCAACAACTTTGACGGAAAACCACTGCCATGTTTACCTATTCCACACACACCATCGCTAACACCGATCCCGACGTTTGGGCCGCCATTCAAAAAGAGCACCAACGCCAGGAAGACCACATCGAACTGATCGCCAGCGAAAACTACGCCTCGCCCGCCGTACTGGAGGCCGCAGGCACCCAACTCACCAACAAATACGCCGAAGGCTACCCCGGCCGCCGCTATTACGGTGGCTGCGAGTATGTCGATATCGTCGAGCAACTGGCGATTGACCGCGTCAAAGAGCTGTTCGGTGCAGAAGCCGCCAACGTGCAGCCGCACTGCGGCGCATCGGCCAACGAAGCGGTGTTCCTGGCCTTTTTGAAGCCCGGCGACACCATCATGGGCATGAGCCTGGCCGAAGGCGGCCACCTCACCCACGGCATGCCGCTAAACATGAGCGGCAAATGGTTCAATGTGGTGAGCTACGGTCTGAACGACAAGGAAGCCATCGACTACGACGCGATGGAGAAAAAGGCCCACGAGCACAAGCCCAAACTGATCGTGGCCGGTGCCAGCGCCTACAGCCTGGAAATCGACTGGGCGCGCTTTGCCAAAGTGGCCAAAGACGTGGGCGCCATCTTCATGGTGGACATGGCCCACTACGCCGGCCTGATTGCCGGCGGCCAGTACCCCAACCCCGTGCCGCACGCCGACGTGGTGACCAGCACCACGCACAAAAGCCTGCGCGGCCCGCGTTCCGGCTTCATTCTGATGAAAGCCGAGCACGAAAAAGCCATCAACAGTGCCGTCTTCCCCGGCCTGCAAGGCGGCCCGCTGATGCACATCATTGCGGCCAAGGCTATCGCCTTCAAAGAAGCGCTGTCGCCCGAGTTCAAGCAATATGCCACTCAAGTGAAGAAGAATGCGCAAGTTGTAGCCGAAACCCTCACGCAACGCGGGCTGCGCATCGTCAGCGGCGGCACACAAAGCCACGTGATGTTGGTGGATCTGCGCGCCAAAGGCATCACCGGCAAAGAGGCCGAGGCCGTGCTGGGCGCCGCCCACATGACGATCAACAAAAACGCCATCCCCAACGACCCGGAAAAACCCATGGTGACCAGCGGCGTGCGCATTGGCACACCGGCCATGACCACACGCGGCTTCAAGGAAGAAGAAGCCCGTGCCACGGCCAATCTAGTTGCCGACGTGCTGGACAACCCGCGTGATGAAGCCAATCTGGCGGCTGTTCGCGCCAAAGTGGCAGAACTCACCAAACGCTTCCCCGTTTACCGTTGATTCCACACCCGCCACAAAAAACAACCGCCCAGCCTGAAAAACTGGGCGGTTTTTTTATTTGACGGCACTCCTTTACCTCATCGGGCGAACTGTAGCCTGTACCGTGCCCGCATACACCCAATCCAAATCTGCCTGCAAAAACGCTTGGGGAAAAAGATACTCCCCCCGAAATACGGGCACATCCAAATATTGCCACTGCGGCGCAAATGCAGGATCTTGCTGCCGAATGGCATCCAGCAACAAAGTGGTGCAATAAAAAGGATTTTTTTCTCGTGCGGCAAGAGCAAACGCCTGGCCTTTGCGCGCCGCAGCATAATGGGCGCTAGCCGTCCGCTGCTCAGCCGTCAAAAACCGCAGCCTTGATCTCGCCTTGCATCAACTCGCTTTCGCCAGGTTGGGCATCCGCAGGCAGGTGCATCAAAGCCAATACGGCTTCGGCATCACCGGCCTAGCTTTTTTCAATGAAGGCCTTGGCCGTTGCTTCGGATGTGTTTCCAGCAGAACGTGCAACGACGATAAAACTTGCAGCAAAATCGGCAAGCACCTTGTAGCGTTTGGAGTCGATTGACTCTTTTTTCCCAAAAACGCACAACCAACCAAAAAATACAGTGCCGTGAAAACAATGCACCTGGTTTTCAGACCCTCTGCATCCCATCCGCACAGCAAGCTCCGTTTTTTGAAACGAATCCTTCTAAAATAGCGCTCACCTTGACTGGTCGCCGCTGTTTTTACCACCGTTGATGGACATATGAACCATGAAGTGCCCATTTTGCGCCCATACCGACACCCAGGTCGTTGAAACACGTGTGTCCGAAGACCATGACACCATTCGCCGCAGGCGCAAATGCGGCAATTGTGAAAAGCGTTTCACCACATACGAACGCGCCGAAGTGCACTTCCCCATTCTGGTCAAAAAAGACGGTCGGCGGGTCGAATACGACCGCAAAAAACTGCAAGCCTCATTCATGCTGGCCTTGCGCAAACGGCATGTGGGTATTGATCAGGTTGACCATGCCATCGCGCAAATCGAAGAAAAACTATTGACTTTAGGCGAGCGCGAAATGCCGACGAACCGGTTGGGAGAATTGGTGATGCGCGAGTTGAAAAAACTCGACAAAGTCGCCTACATCCGTTTTGCCAGCGTGTACCGCAGTTTTGAAGACATTGATGAATTCAAGGCGCTGGTGGAAGAAGTCCAGCGTTAAGCGCACAAAAAAACGCACCATGTGGCATCGCACAAAACAAACGGCCCAAGGCATCGGCTATATTGCCTGCTCTGTTCTCGGCGGCTAACAGTTTAGTTTGTGCCTTGCCCCGCAGCGCCTGCTGCCAAGGTAATCGTTATTTGTCGCGATTCATTTATCGCTATTCATTTTCGGCCAGTTGAGCCATAACCGCCTGCTGCGCGCTCGCTATCAGCCGTAAATGCATCCACCACGCGGAATTGTGCCTGCACCACCGGCACAATCACCATCTGAGCAATGCGCTCCAGCGGTTCAACCGTAAAAGGCGTGTCGCTGCGGTTCCATACACTCACCATCAGTTCACCCTGGTAGTCGCTGTCGATCAACCCTACCAGATTGCCCAACACGATGCCATGCTTGTGTCCCAAACCAGAGCGTGGCAGCAAAAGCGCCGCATAGCCTGGATCGTGCAAATGCACTGCCATGCCGGTAGGCAGCAGTCGCCAAGCGCCGGGCTGCAACACCAATGGCTCGGCAATGCAGGCTCGCAAATCCAGCCCGGCACTGCCCGGCGTGGCATAAGCGGGCATATGCTGGCGTATGCGCTCGTCCAGAATTTTCAGCTCTACTTCCATCTCGCAGCCTCTGTAGAAAATACACGTGCAGCACAAACAACAAAGCCAGTGCTTGTGGGCACTGGCTTGATGGGTATTTGCACCAAAAACTGGAGCGGGAAACGAGTCTCGAACTCGCGACCTCAACCTTGGCAAGGTTGCGCTCTACCAACTGAGCTATTCCCGCGAAAATTGAAATTATATATCCTGTTTTTTACGTTTTTCAAACATTCGAGAAAAATTTTCCTCAAGCTGGATTGACTGCTTCGGCTGCAAGATATGCGCCCTTCCTCCAAGCTTGACGCAAGCGCACAGACTTAATCCCTTATCCTTTCCATCCATGCAATCATTTCCAGAATCCCATCATCAATCCACTGAGGTGGACTGCATCACCCGCGTGCAAGGCATTGAAGTGGGGCACTACAGCCATCCACAGCGCCCCACGGGCTGCAGCGTCGTCATCGCGCGCGAATCTGCCTCTGCCGCCGTAGATGTTCGTGGTGCAGCCCCCGGCACACGCGAAACCGATCTGTTGCGCGCCGGCAATCTGGTTGAAAAAGTGCACGCCATATTGCTCACTGGCGGCAGCGCCTGGGGTCTTGCCGCAGCCGATGGCGTGGTGCGCTGGCTGGAAGAGCAGCATATCGGCCTGGATACCGGTTACGGCAAGCTGCCACTGGTTCCGGCCGCAGTGCTGTTTGATCTGGCCGTGGGCGACCCGCGCATTCGCCCCGATGCAGACTGCGGCTACCGCGCCTGCATGGCCGCCAGCAGCCACCCATGCGCCCAAGCAGGCAATATCGGCGCAGGCACAGGCGCTACCGTGGGCAAGCTTTATGGCCCGGCATGCGCCATGAAAGGCGGTGCTGCCAGCGCAAGCATTAGCCTCAACGGCGTAACCGTTGGTGCGCTCATCGCCTGCAACGCCGTGGGCGACATTCACGATCCAGCAACCGGCGCCTTGCTGGCCGGAGCACGCACAACACCACAATCACTGGCCTTGCGCAACAGCACTGCTTGCTTGTTGCAAGGCGATGCGCCCAGCTTTGCCCTGCCCGGTACCAATACGGTCATTGGCGTAATCGCGACTGACGCTGCCCTCACCCGCTCCCAATTGCAACGGCTGGCCGTGGCCGGGCACGATGGCTTGGCACGCTGCATATCGCCAGCACACACCCAACTGGACGGCGACACCCTGTTTGCCCTGTCCACCGCGCAAGCCCAACAAGGGCACACCTTGGACATGATCACGCTTTGCGCCATGGCCGCAGAAGCCGTGAGCCGCGCCGTTTTGCGCAGCATCCGTGCGGCGCAAACGCTACATTTACCCGATTTGTGGCTGCCCTGCTTCGCCGACTTGAACCAGGCAGAAGCTCATGCCATACATTCCATCGATAAACACTGCTAGAATATACGGCTTCGGAGAGGTGGATGAGCGGTTTAAGTCGCACGCCTGGAAAGCGTGTGTAGGTTAATAGCCTACCGCGGGTTCGAATCCCGCCCTCTCCGCCAGCAAGTCCTTGTTTAGCAAGGATTTTTTTGTTTTCACACCAACCCCCGGTGTACTGCGGGGCTTTGCGCGGTGGCATATTCTCTGTCGCCTCTTTCCCCTGCTTTTCCTGAGCATCTCAGGACATTTTCTCTGTGACGGGTTTTCACGGTACCGATAAGTGCTCACAGGCACACATTCATACCCTCATCATTGCCCCTCCAACTTGACGGTTTCATCTACAGAAGCAACAAAGCGTGCCAGGCACGCTTTGTTGGTATGGTGTTGGAGTGTCTCGTTGCTCGGGGATTCTTTCGGTTAGTTATTCACTAAGCCTGCTGCCCCTCCCAACAGCAACTGTCTTTGCTCTCGCAAGGCCGCGCAGGCCAAGAGTTTCGAGGAGCTTCCGTTCTTCATAGGCGCGATGTTGGTTGCGCAGCAGTTGCACGCGAACCAGATGTGGGTGTGTGAATGCCTTAGCCGTAAGTGTTATCGTTTTGCGCTGCCTCCACATCTGGTGCCGCATCAACGATGCGCGCAACATAGAGCAGCATGATCGTTACCTGCATACATTGGAGTAGCACCACCCATAAAAAAGCCCATGCGCCAGTTTTTTGCATGGGCTTTTTCGTCGTTGTGCTTATGTCTTGACCATACACATCAATAACGGCCAGTGATGTTGAGATACCAGCCGCGATGGTTGTAGTCGAAGTTGGTGAGATTGTTACTGAAATCGGTGAAGTTGTAGCCTGCACCGATACGGAAGTTGTCGGTGATGTCGCGCTCCACACCCACCAGCCAGCCTTGGCGCACACCTGCGTTGCGTGCGCTCAGCCAGCGGTACTCAGCCAGTACGTGCCATGGTGTGGTAATGCCATAGCGCACTTGCGCTGCGGCAAATGTGGCGCCTGAATCCACCCACGTACCGTTTTGTCGGCCCATTCTGACTTGGCCAAACCGCGTTGCCACTTTGCCTGCAAACTCCCAGCGTGGCCGGGGATGGTAAATGCCTTCCAGCGAAAAGACATGGCTGCGCTGATCGTAATAACCTGTGCTGGTGGTTTGCTCCAGCGTAGAGAGGTCGTACAAATAGGTGTAGCGGCCAAATAAAGCGTATTTGGTAGTGTCCGCAGGTCGCCAGGCAAAGCCCACATTGGCTTCGGCAAACTTGGCATTGGCTGCCGAATTGATTTTGTCTTGAGTCTGCGAAAAATTCAGGCGTGCTGCCATGCGCCAGTCGTCGCTGAACTTGTGGCTGAATTGGTTGGTGGCAACCCATTGCTCACGCTGTTCAAGGCCGCTATCGCGACGGAACTCGAGCTTGCTGCTCCATTGCGTTGTGGCATTGGTATAGCCACCGTACACGCTGGCTGCTTCGCGCCTGACTTGACCAGCATCTTTGTCGAGCTTGCCGGTTTGCAGGCTAAAGCCGGTGTTCCAGCCTTCAGATGGATAAAAATCCATGCCGAAGGTGTGGTTCATCCACACATCGGTCGTGTTCTTGAGCGTTTGGCTTTCGTTATAGACGTTGACCTGATTGGAAAGCCGCCAACGCTGCCCCACTGTCCAGCCCGTGGCCGGATGGGTACTAAAGAGTGAGTCGTACTGCCCCATGTTGGACGACCACAGGTATTTGGCATACAGGGTGTGGTCGTTGGTGCGACGGTATTCCGCCTTGATTTGAGCTGCATTGCCGCGGTCGCCGTGGGTGAATTCAGCGCCTACCGTTGACTGGTTGCCAAAAATGTAATTGCCACCCAGGGTGATGGCGTTGTTGCGTGCATAGCGACCGCTGTCATCATCAAGGGTGAGCTGGCCCACGCCGTACAGTTCAAGATTGGGATTGAACCGGTGGCTGACCTTGACGGCACCGAGCAAGCCGGTTGCGTCGGCCTGGTTGTCACGTTTTTCGGTAACGCGGCGAATTTCGCCGGTTACGGTGGTCGCGTCATTGGGCCGCCAATCGACCGTGAGTTGCTGCTGCTTGAGTGATTCCGTACCGCGATCGGCCTGGCTAACCTTGCCATACACAGACAAACCTGCAGCCAACTCCGCACGGGCTTCAATGCCTTTTTCTTCGATCGGCAGCAGTTGGTTGTATTGCCCGTTGGCATAGCCCGCGTCAATACGACGCCACCAGGCGGCTACTGCCGCATCACGAGCCGTGACGTTGAGTTCTTTCAGATTGGCACGCGCTTCAACCGTGGTAGCACGACCCGTTACGTCGCCAGCCAAGTTGGCGTTGTTGAGTTCGGTAAAGGTAAGGCCGCCGTTATCAGAATAAAAAACCGACCCCGGTGTGGATTTACTCTGGCTGTGCTCCACCTTCAAATAAGTTCCACGCTCCGCCTGCAAGGTAATGTCTGCGCCTTTAACCGAATAATCCTGGCCACCACGGTTCTCTTGCACTGCAGTAAGGCCCACACCCACATGGTCACCCAACCAATGCTTGACGCGCCCGCCATATGTCAGCTCTTTGCTGTCAAGGCTGGTACTGGGCACGTATTCGTAGTCCACCAGCAGCATCTGGTCGTAACCATCGAGCGGTGTATCGCGGGTAATGCCGGGAACATTTTCACGGGTGACCTGCGAAAGCGGCCGCGTGAGCATGATGCGGCCTTGCTGGTTATTGATCTGGTAGTCCACACCCGGCAGCATGGGAAAACTGCCTTGCACGCGGCCTGTGAGACGGTCGCGTACTTCAAGCACGACTTTCTCAGAGCCGGGCAAAACTTCAGTATGTTTCAGGTAATAGAGACTGCCACCCGTGCCCAGAAACTGTGCCCTGCCCGGTACAGTTTCCGGTTGCGAAACAAAAGCGCGCACTTCGGTGACCGGGTCGCCCCAT
>JAGOGU010000027.1 GCA_017996515.1 Allobrachymonas sp. | reverse complement strand
CTCCCCGAGGCCGAAAGCGCATTGATTGCCATGGATCCCCGTACTGGAGCCATCAAGGCTCTGGTGGGCGGTTTTGACTTTGCCAAAAACAACTTCAACCGCGTCACCCAAGCGCAGCGCCAGCCGGGCTCCAGCTTCAAACCCTTCATTTATTCGGCTGGGTTGGAAGAAGGCATCATGCCCAGCAGCCTGATCAGCGACAGCCCTTTCACATTGAGCGCCAGCGTAACGGGTGGGCGCGCCTGGTCGCCCAAGAACTATGACGGCAGCTTCGGCCCGCCAATCACCATGCGACAAGCCTTGACCCGATCCAAAAACCTGGTGTCAGTGCGTATTCTGCAAACCGTGGGCACCCAGAAAGCCCAAGATTGGGCGGGTCGTTTTGGCTTTCCTGCCGAACGGACCCCCCCTTACCTGACCATGGCTCTGGGTGCTGGCACCGTCACGCCTTTGGAACTGGCAACCGGATTTTCGGTATTTGCCAACGGCGGCTACAAGGTCAACCCCTACATCATCGCCATGATCAAGGATCAGCGTGGCAATACGATTGCCGAAGTGCAGCCGCCTGAGTTGAGCGAAAGCATGCGCGCCATTTCACCGCGCAATGCATTCATCATGAACTCCATGATGAATGACGTAACGACTCGCGGCACGGCCGCCAAAGCTACAGCCGAGCTGGGCCGATCTGACCTGTATGGCAAAACCGGTACCACCAACGACGCCAAAGACGCTTGGTTTGCCGGCTTCCAAAGTAATCTGGTCGCGGTGGTTTGGTTTGGTTTCGACAATCCGCGCAATCTGGGCGACCGCGAAACAGGCGGCGGTCTGAGCCTGCCGATCTGGATTCGCTATATGCGAACCGCCTTGGCCAATACGCCCGTCACCTCGCTGACATCCAAACCGCCGGAAGGCCTGGTTCAATCGGGTGGCGACTGGGCCTACACCGAATTTGCTGGCGGCCGTGGTGTCAGCAGCATCGGTGTCGGTACCGGCTATGCCAGCGATGGAACAGACACCACCTTAACCGGGGATGGCTTCAATCAAGGTGGAGAAGAAGCGGGCGGCTCCTTGGGCAGTGGGTCGGCCGGGGGTGGCGGCGACATCTTCCACGATAACTAAACTCTGTCACAGCCCCGTTGAAAAACGGGGCTGTTTTTTTGCATGCTGGTCAAATCTGCAGAGCACTCCAACAGGCGTGTCGCAGAGTCCATGCGCTCAATCAGAGCCGTTTGAGGCTTCAGTATCTGCGCCCCGAAATAGTGCTGCAGCACATACCGACTATCTGCTGTGCATCCGCACCTTCGCGAATGTCGGCAAATTGGTCACATCAAAACACCAACGTCTGCCCGGCCTGCTCGCTGGCGCAACAAGACAATTGGGTAAACAACTCCGCCCCGCCTTTGGTATCGGCCCACTGCATGCCGTCGTATCGGTAATGGAAGCCACCGGCACGCGCGGCCAGCCAGATCTCCTGCAAGGGCTTCTGCAAATTCACCACAATCTGGCTGCCATTGGCAAACACCAGTGTCACGACCCCGCCATTGCGCTGGTTGTCCAGATCCATATCCATGGTGTCGTTGATGCGGTCACAAGCAGCCTCTATTCTTTGCAGGGCTTTTTCGGCAAGATCAAGATATTCGAGGTCTGTCATTACAATTCCAGCCATGTTGAAAATCCGAACCATTGTAAAGAGCGCCGCCATCATGGCCTGCGTCACTGTGCTATCTGCCTGCGGTCAAAAGGGGGATTTGTATCTACCCACCGAACCCGAGGCTGCACAGCGCGCCACCCTGCCGCGTTCGGTGCTGCCTGTGCGTCCACGTGTGCAAACCGAGCCGCCCAAAGCTGCGCAGCCCGCCGCTTCAAGCGTCCACCCCTGACACATAACTTCCATCTCTTTTTTAGCCTGTACCCATGCAACTGCCCGGCTCCCCTTTTTTTGCCTACGACAACGGTGTGTTGTGCGTAGACGGCCTGCCCCTGCCCGAACTGGCACAGCAATATGGCACGCCTTTGTTCGTTTATTCGCAAAACGCCATATTGGCGGCGCTGGCAGCCTACCAGCGGGGGCTACAAGGGCGCGATGCACTGATTTGCTATGCGATGAAGGCCAACTCCTCGCTGGCCGTGATGCAGCTATTTGCCCGCGCTGACTGTGGTTTTGACACCGTTTCGGCTGGTGAAATTCAACGTGCGCTGCTGGTTGGCGCCAAACCCGAAACCATCATCTTTTCTGGCGTAGGCAAAACACGCGCCGAGATGCGCTTTGCCCTGGAAACCGGCATTGGCTGCTTCAATGTCGAAAGCCTGCCTGAGCTGGACACCCTCAATGCCGTGGCGCTGGAAATGGGCAGGCGCGCCCCCATAAGCATCCGCGTCAATCCCGATGTCGATGCCAAAACCCACCCGTACATCTCTACCGGCCTGACCGGCAACAAATTCGGCATTGCCCACACCGATGTGTTGGCTGCTTATCAGTACGCGGCTCGTTTGCCCGGCCTGCAAGTCATCGGTATCGACTGCCATATCGGCTCGCAAGTGACCGAGGCCGCCCCCTATCTGGAAGCCGTGGAACGCCTGCTGGATCTGGTGCAGCAAGTGGAGGCTGCTGGCATCCCCCTGCACCACATCGACCTGGGCGGCGGACTAGGCATTGCCTACAAAGACGAGACACCGCCCGCCATCGACCAGTTGCTGCAACGCATGCTGGAACGTCTGGATGCGCGCGGCATGGGGCAGCGCAAAATCATGTTGGAACCTGGTCGATCGCTTGTGGGCAACGCCGGCGTTTGCGTGAGCGAAGTGCTGTACATCAAACCCGGAGCAGAAAAAAACTTCTGCATCATCGATGCCGCCATGAACGATCTGCCGCGCCCCGCCATGTACCAGGCCTGGCATGCCATCGTGCCCGTGCAAACTACAGCCCAGGCAACCCCAGCCGTTTACGACGTGGTAGGCCCCATTTGCGAAAGCGGCGACTGGATTGGGTGTGATCGCACCCTGGCCGTACAGAGCGGCGACAGGCTGGCCGTGATGTCGGCTGGCGCCTATTGCATGAGCATGTCCAGCAACTACAACAGCAGGGGTCGCGCGGCAGAAGTGCTGGTGGCCAATGGCACCGCGCATCTGATTGCCGAACGCGAGACTTTGTCTGCACTGGTGGCTCGCGAACGTTTGCTGTAAGTACCGCGCGCCTTGTGCGCTTGTGCGCCAAGAGCCTACTCACGCTCTGCCGTTTCGGCAACTGTGCGGGGCTGGGAAACGCGCCAGCACCACCCATGGCGCATCACAAGCGCTGGCTTGCTACAACGAAAAAATCGGTCGTGTTTATTTGGCTGTTGGCCGCTGGAAAAACTGCCCCTGCATATCACGCAGCTTCATGCCTGGGCGCACACCGTGGCGTTTGAACCAACCTTGGTTCATTTCAAGCACATAGACCACAGGCTCAGCCGAACAATGGTTTTGCTCGCTCAACGGCTGCATATCGGCCAGATTGACGATGCGGCCATCAGCCGCCACAAACGCTGCGGTCAACGGCAGCAACGTATTTTTCATCCAAAAACATTGCATGGCCGGTTCTGGAAAAACAAACAACATGCCCTCGTCAGCAGGCATGCTGGTGCGATGCATCAAGCCGATCTGCCGCTGGTGAAACATCGTCGCCAATTGCACATCCATGCGCGCCTTGTTGCCCACCCGCAGCTGCGTACGGGGCAAGTCCATTTGGGCCACACCTGTTTCAGTCGCATGCACATGGGCTGGCAGCAACAGCATCCACGCACAAACCGCACATGCCGCAACCCAAGCGACGGGCGCATGCGCAAAAGAAAGGAAGCGTTTGATGACAGTGGAAGATGGGTGTGCGGTAAATGTTGTCATGGTGATAGGTACTTTCTTTCAACAGCTCTTTGCTTTGGTAGCGACTGTTCATCCGCGAATCAAGACAGATCAAGGCGCATCAAGCAGGTCCGTTTCCGCTCCCCGGCGTTGCAGGCGCGCATACACGCCATTTTGTTGCAGCAACTCGGCATGCGTACCCATTTCCACGATACGCCCCTGCTCCATCACCACCACCCGGTCAGCGTGCTCGATGGTGCTGAGTCGGTGCGCCACAATCAGCGTGGTACGGCCTTGCATCAGGCGCTGCAAAGCCTCTTGCACCAAGCGCTCGGACTCATTATCCAGCGCCGATGTGGCCTCGTCCAGCAGCAATACCGGCGCGTTTTTGTAAATGGCGCGTGCAATGGCAAGGCGCTGGCGCTGGCCGCCTGAGAGCTGCGTGGCATTGTGCCCCACCACCGTATCCATGTCTTGCGGCAGACGCTCCACATATTCCGCCAGGTTGCCCGCCTCCAGTGCCGCCTGCACCCGCTCGCGATCAACGTCTTGCCCCAGGGCAATATTGGCAGCGATGCTCTGGTTGAGCATGACCACGTCCTGACTCACTAAAGCGATCTGGCGGCGCAACTGCTGCAGCGGCCATTGTTCCAGCGCCAAGCCGTCCAGCTCGATGCTGCCGGCAGACGGCAGCACAAACCGCGGTAGCAGATTGACCAGCGTGGTTTTGCCCGATCCGGAAGGTCCCACCAGCGCCACGACCTCGCCCGCACGAATGTGCAGGCTGAGGTCTTGCAGCGCTGGCCGCTCTTGCTCTGTGTCCGGTTCAGCTTCTACAGGTGCAGGGGCCGCTTCGGCAGCAGTCTCCGCACGCACGCCGGCCGATGCCACCGCATGCGCCGGGTAGCGCACCTGCACGTGGCTGAAGCGGATCTCGCCCTGGGCACGTTGCGGCGCTTGGGGCAAATCAACAGCCTGTGCCGCATCCGATTCAGGCGCCACGTTTTGCAGCATCTCCAGGCCGCGCTCCAACGCCGCCAGCCCCCGCGTGATGGGACTGGTCACATCGGCCAAGCGCCGAATGGGAGATACCAACATGAGCATGGCCGCCACAAAAGCGGCAAAGCCGCCAACGGTCACGGCCTGTTCGGCGCCTTGCGTGGTCTGCGCCTGCCACAAGGCAATGGCCAAAACGGCAGACAGGGCAATGGCTGCTACCAGCTGGGTCAGCGGCGTCATGATCGAGAACGCCACGGTGGATTTCAGGGTCAGCCGCCGCAGTTGCTGGCTCAGTTCCGCGAAACGCCCCTGCTGCTGCTGCTGTGCACCATGCAGGCGCACAATGCGGTGCGCGAGCACGTTTTCCTCCACCACATAGGCCAACTCATCGGTGGCCTGTTGCGATTGCCGAGTCAATCCATACAGGCGGCGCGAGAGCTTGCGCATGACCCACGACATGCCCGGCGCCAGCACCACGACCACCATCGTCAACTTCCAGTTGAGGTAGAGCAGATAAACCACCAGCGCAATCAAAGTGAAGCTGTCGCGCGACAAGCCCATGAGTGCCTGCACCAGCATGGTCGCTCCCGTCTGCACCTCGTACACCACGGTGTTGGAAAGGCTGCTGGCCGTCTGACGGGTAAACAAGCCCAACTCGGCATTCATCAGGCGGGCGAATATATCGTTGCGCAGCCTGAACATGCCATCGTTGGCGATGCGCGCCAGCGTGTATTGCGCAGCAAATTGCGAAACACCGCGCAAAATGAACATGAACAGCACAGCCGCAGGCACCATCCACAGCGGCAGAGAGCTTTCAGTAAAACCGCGATCCAGCAAGGGCTTGAGCATGGCAGGTACGGCAGCTTCCGTCAGTGCTCCCACCAAGGTGGCTAAAACGGCATACACCCACAGCCGGGGCTGCAAGGCAAAATAGACATACACACGGCGCAGTCGCGCCATCAGAGAGGCTTTGGATGTCTCTGCAGACACAGAATCGTTGGAAAAAGAAGACACAATAAACAATCAATATTCAACACGATAGCAAGCACTGCATTGTAGAGAGACTCCGGCAACTGCGACTCTTGCCAAACATCTCACCACCACTTTAATGGAATAGTTTGAGCGTCATTCTGTTACCAGGCTGCTTGTGCCCTATTTACCGATTTCGACTGCCTGCCTACAATAATCCATTTTCTATTCCCAAAAATAAACAGATATGGTCATGCCTTGCATATCAACCGCACGCCCTGCCCTGTTGGGCTCGGCCACAACTGGCTGGCAACGCAAGCCTCTCAGCTCTGCATGGAGCGCAGTATGGATGCTGGCTGTATTCATCGCGTTCATGGGCGCGGCATCGCCTGCTCGGGCCAATTTTTTTTCCGACAACGAAGCGCGACGCGCCATTCTCGATTTGCGCCAGCGTTACCTGGCATTGAGTGAAGAGAACGGCAAGTTGCGCGAATCGCTACAAACCACGCAAACCCAGCTGGAAGCATTGCGCAGCGACGTGACCCGCGTCCGCAATCGCGAAGAACAATTGACGCGCGACGTAGCCGATCTGCAACGTCGCCTCAATCAAGCCACGACCGAAGACAAAACCAGTAGCAGCGCAGCGGGTAGCACTCCTGCCAGTACAACCGGTACAACAGCAGAAGCGCCCTCACGCCCCGAAGACAGCGGCAGCGAAAAAACCGCCTTTGACGCCGCGCTGAACAAATTCCGTGCCAGCGACTATGCTGGTGCGCAAGCAAGCCTGCGTGCCTTCCTGCAGAAATACCCGCAAAGCAGCCGACGCATTGCGGCCCTGTACTGGTTGGGCAATTCCGATTATGCGCTGCGCAACTACCGCAATGCCATGCGTAGTTACCGCGCCGTGGTGGCACAAGCCCCCCAGCACGAGCGCGCCCCAGAGGCTTTGTTGGCCTTGTCTGCCTGCCAGGTCGAATTGAAGGATACGGCTGGCGCCCGCGCCACGTTGGAAAATCTCATCAAGACCTATCCGCGCTCGGAAGCTGCCCAGGCCGCGCAAGACCGCTTGACTCGCCTGCGTTGAATCGCTCTCAGCCCTCAGCGAACAGCCTTGGGGAGTAGCCTTGGGAATAGCGCGCTATAGCACCTGCCGCGCAGGCAGGCCATAGCGTCTCACATTGCAGCCTGCACGGTCGCGATGGCATGGCTCTCCAACATCACCTGTCAACAGCTGAAAAACAAAAAACCTCCGAAGAGGTTTTTTGTCGTGCTAGATGCACAAGGTAGAGCCGCTGCGAATCAATTCTGATGTTCAGCCACAAAAATCTCTACCCGGCGGTTTTGCGCACGCCCTGCTTCGATAGCATTGCTGGCAACCGGCTGCGTAGAACCCATGCCTGTTGTGCTGATACGTGCGGCAGGCACGCCACGGCTGACCAGGAAATTGCGCGCGGCATTGGCGCGATTGAGCGACAGCGGATTGTTGATCGCATCCGACCCGGTGCTATCGGTATGGCCAATCACGGTGACGTGGGCATAAGGGTTCTGCAACAGCGTTTGCGCCAGACGCTCCAGCACCGGATACATATTGTGATTCAGGGTGGCGGAGTTCACGGCAAATGAAGCATCTGCCGGGATATTGATGCGCAGGCGGTTATCCGCTGTTTGCGACACTTGCACCGGCGTGCCCTGAGCCGCCTGCTCCATGGCCAGCCTTTGCTGCTCCATGCGCTGCGACCATACATAGCCAGCCCCTGCTCCCAACGCAGCGCCAGCGGCAGCGCCAATCAATGTGCTTTTCGAATCACGGCCCACTGCCTGACCAATGCCAGCGCCAACCAGTGCGCCCAAGCCTGCACCGACACCCGTTCTCTGCCCTGTGCTCATGTTCTGCATTTGCGGAGACGCACAGCCAGCGACCAAGGCACTGGTGGTGGCAGCAATCGTCAGCATCGTCAAACTCTTTTTCATTTCGACTCCTCCTCAAGGATTGATGGAAAAAACTTCTGCTGCTCCCCACCCATGGCTTCGTGGCGCAATGGACAGACAGCCCGTTTGCAACACACCCTGCATCTTGCCGGTATGTTGTAACAAGTAATCCTATGCGGATTGCGCCGCCAGCAAATCGGTTTTTTGTAAAAATCTGTTCATGATTGTGTTGCTCCCTGCGAAAACTCCATGCATTAATCGTACGATGCAGCGCCATGAGCAGCAGATGCATAATGCCGCATGTCCAAATCCAGAACACCCCATGTTGCAGAAACACCTGCCACCCGCCTGCTGCGGGCACAGGGGGTGGCGTTCGAAGAGTTCTCGTACGACTGGCAGGCGCATGGCGGCGCCCAGCACAGCGCGCAAGCGTTAGGCCTGGATCCGTTTGCCGTGGTCAAAACATTGGTGATGCAAGATCAGCGCGCCCAGCCGCTGGTTGTGCTCATGCATGGCGATCGCCAAGTATCGACCAAGGCGCTGGCCAGGCAAATCAATGCCAAACACATTGAGCCGTGCACGGTTGAAACCGCCCAGCGCCACAGCGGCTATCTGGTAGGCGGCACATCACCCTTTGGACTGCGCCGTGCCATGCCAATTTATATCGAGCGCAGCATTCTGGATTTGCCACGCATCGCCATCAACGGCGGGCGCCGTGGTTATTTGCTGGGGCTTGACCCGCACGTGTGCCTACAGTTGCTGAAGGCCACACCCGTGGATTGTGCCCTGCCCTTGTAACACACGGATTGTTTTTCATTTTCTTTCTTGATTGACCATGCCTCATTCTTTCATTTTGCCGCTTGTTGCTGTGGCGTCCTATGCCTTGGGCTCTCTGAGTTTTGCCGTGATCGTCAGCCGCGTGATGGGCTTGAATGACCCGCGCCAGTACGGCAGCGGCAACCCCGGTGCCACCAATGTGCTGCGCAGCGGCAATAAAAAGGCTGCCATACTGACCCTGCTGTTCGATGCCCTCAAAGGCTGGCTGCCGGTTTTTGTGCTCATGCAGTTCGGGGCTCATTGGCAACTGGGAGCAGGCGCCGCTGCCGTTGCCGGACTGGCGGTATTTGCCGGACATATCTTTCCGGTATTTTTCGACTTCAAAGGCGGCAAAGGCGTGGCCACCGCCGCTGGCGTACTGTTTGGCATAAGCCCCTGGCTGGGCTTGCTGGTTTTGCTGACATGGATACTGACGGCTGCCATCAGCCGCTATTCGTCCCTGGCGGCGCTGGTAGCCGCAGCCGCAACGCCTCCGATCTATCTGTTTGGCGCCGAGCGCAACTGGTGGCTATTGGCTGGCTCGCTGTTTCAGGCATGCATGGTCATGTCCATCGTGCTGATCTGGCGACATCGGGAAAATGTGCAGCGCCTGCTGAAAAAACAGGAGTCGCGCATTGGCGAGAAAAAACGTTAAAAACAAAAGCCGCCTCAAAGGGCGGCTTTTGTTTGGTAACCACTGGCGGCAATCGCTTGTGCAACGGCATGGCTCGCAAATCAGTACCTGCGCTCCAGAATCATCTGATCGCCATTGCGCGTCATGACGAATCGGTTGAGGAAGCTGTTGCCCAGCAGCGCAACACCCATATTGGTTGGCGCAACCGTTGCATCGACATTGTGGATTTGCACGCCTTTGATGCGCACGGAATCCAACTTGACACGCCACCCCGTACTCACACCATTGGCCGTTTGCATCCGCACGGGCTGCCCCTGCTTGTAAGGCAAGCCCAAACGCTCGGCATCCGCCACGCCCAAGGCCACCATAGTGGCTCCCGTATCCACGATGAACTGCACAGCCTTGCCATTGACTGTGCCATTGGTCACGAAGTGGCCGCCACCGGTTTGCGTCAGCACGATACGGCGCCCGTCGCCGGCTTCTTCCGCTGCGCCATTTGCCAGCATCATGCCGCCCACATGCACGGGCGATTCTCCCATGCGCACGGTGAAGCGTTTGCCTTCGCTTTCCAGTGTGGCGCGTTCAGATGCTGCGCTGATGACTTTGACACCTCTATAAGTCTCGCCCACGGCCACTGCCTTGGGTGCAGCGCCGTCCACAATCAACAAAGGCTTGCTGCCCATCATGCCCGACAAGGCCACATCACGCGCACTGGCAGCGCCCGCCAGCAAACCGGCTGCACAGGCAAGCACCAGGCTACGGATAAAACGATTTTTGGTTTTGTTATGCATGGTTGTGGTGCGAGACTCAATCGCGAAAGTTGTTGAAAGAAAGGGGAAAATCGGCAACTTCTTTGCGAATCAGTGCCATGGCTGCTTGCAAATCGTCTTTTTTGGCACCGCTGATGCGCACCGCATCGCCCTGAATGGAGGCTTGCAGTTTGAGTTTGCTTTCCTTGACGAACTTCTGGATTTTTTTGGCCAATTCGCTTTCGATGCCATTGCGCACCTTGAGCACCTGCTTGACCTTGTCGCCGCCGATTTTCTGCACGCTACCCTTGTCCAGGAAACGCACGTCCACATTGCGTTTGGTCATTTTGTTGCGCAAAATATCTTCAACCTGCTGCAACTGGAACTCGGCATCGCCCAACAAGGTAATCTCCTTGTCTTTCAGCTCTATGGCCGCACTGGTGCCCTTGAAATCAAAACGCGTGCCGATTTCCTTGGCGCTGTTGTCCACGGCATTTTTCACTTCCACCATGTCGGGGTCGCACACGGTATCAAAAGAAGGCATTTTTCACTCCATCTGACATTTGACAAATGCGACAATTATGGACCATGACTGACCTGCATATTGAAGAAAACGTCGCACTGACGCACAACAACACGTTTGGCATTGCCGCGTATGCCCGCCGACAATGGCGCATCACGCACGATGCACAGCTTGCGGCATTGGCCAAACTGCCGCCCGAGCAAGCGCAAGCGCTGCTGGCGCAAGGCTTTGTGGTGCTGGGCGGCGGCAGCAACATCGTGCTGACGGGCGATGTGCAGCCCTTGGTGCTCAAGATGGAAACCCGGGGCATGGCGCTGGTGGATGAAAACAGCACACACTGGATCGTGCAGGCCGCCGCAGGCGAAACCTGGCACGACCTGGTAACCTGGACCTTGCAGCAAGGCTACCCCGGTCTGGAAAACCTGGCCCTTATCCCCGGCAGCGTGGGCGCGGCGCCCGTGCAAAACATCGGCGCTTACGGGCTGGAATTGCAAGATCGCTTCCACAGTCTGGACGCGGTGGAAATCGCCACCGGCCGCCGCTTCTCGCTGGATGCCGCACAATGCGACTTTGGCTACCGCCAATCCGTCTTCAAGCACATGCCAGAGCAGTCCGCAGCCCGCAACAGTTGGGCAGGCCGCGCCGTGATTACGCACGTGCGGCTGGCGCTGCCCAAAGCGTGGCAACCCACGCTGGGCTACGCCGATCTGCAACGCAAAATGGCCGAATTGAACATCCACCAGCCATCGGCGCAGCAGATATGCGAGATGGTGGTTGCCATTCGGCGCGCCAAGCTGCCCGATCCGGCCGTGGTGGGCAATGCGGGCAGTTTCTTCAAAAACCCCGTGGTCAGCGCCAAGCAGTGCGAAGACATCATCGGGCGCGAGCCGGGTATCGTGCACTATCCCTTGCCGGACGGCACCGTCAAGCTGGCTGCGGGTTGGCTGATTGATGCCTGCGGTTGGCGCGGCAAGCACATCGGCAATGCGGGCGTATATGACAAACAGGCGCTGGTGCTGATCAACCGCCATGCCCAAACCGGTGTGCGCGCCACCGGCACCGAGGTGATCGCGCTGGCACAGGCCATTCAGACCAGCGTGCACGAGCGCTTTGGCGTGCATCTGGAAATGGAGCCGGTTGTTATCTAAGTTAAGCGACCGTTATTTAGTCGATCGCTATCTCTGGGTGCGCTGGCCACACTTGCTGCGCAGTTTCACCCCAACGCCAGCCCGCGCTGCGTCTTTCAGGCTTTTCAGGCGACAGGCAAAGCCGACTTTTCCTTTTCTCCTCGCCCGAGCGACGCCTGCGAACCAGCCTATCAAGCAGCGGGCTCTTGACTTGACTGGCCTGACTCTTGCAATGCCTGTTGCAGCAACTGAAACAAGCTACGAAACGCTTTGCCCTGGCGCTGCCCTTGCCCCGGCTCGGCGGGCGGCAGCGCCTGACGCTCTTTGCGCGCCTGCCGAATCAGCGCGCGCAATTGCTGCGCATCGGTGTGCGGGTGGTGCTGCATCCACTCGGTCAATGCCTGCTCGTGCGTGGATTCATCCACCAGCCGTTCGCGCCATTGCTCGGTTTGATGCAACTGCATCACATTGGCCGCATGCCCGCTTTTTTGCAGCTGCAAAGCGGCGCGAATGGCCTCGACCTCTTCCTCGTTCAGCCGACGCATCAGCTTGCCTACGTACTGCATCTGGCGGCGACGGCCTTCAAAGTCGCGGATGCGCCCTGCCTCGGCCAAGGCGTCCAGCAGCGTTTGCGGCAATTGCAACCCGTCGAGCAGGCTGGCGCGCAGCGTCAATAATGCTTCACCCAGTTCTTGCAGCTCTTCGCTTTGGCGCTTGCGGTCGGTTTTACTGAATTCGGCGTCCCACTTGCCCTCGCGCTTGAGCGCCAGGTCCAGTTCACTGCCTTCGGCCACGAAATGGCCGCGCACATAGTAGCCTCGTTGCGGTTTGCGGGACATGGTCAGATTG
>JAGOGU010000180.1 GCA_017996515.1 Allobrachymonas sp. | reverse complement strand
TCGGCGTGAATGGAGCAGGCAAATCCACCCTGCTCAAATGTATCAACCGCATCCTTCACCCCAAACGCGGCAGTGTGCTGGTTGATGGCAACGCTATCAACCACATACCGCAACGCGAGGTTGCGCGCCACATGGGATATGTGCCGCAAAAACATCCCGAAACCCAGCTCACCGTATACGAAACCGTTCTCATGGGCCGTCGCCCGCACGTGCAATGGTCGCTGCACGACGGCGACTATGCCCTGGTCGAGCAGGTGCTTGACCAGCTCGGTCTGAACCAGCTGGCCATGCGTCCGATAAACAGCTTAAGCGGCGGGCAGTTGCAAAAGGTAATCATCGCGCGTGCTTTGGCACAGTCGCCAAGCGTGCTGCTATTGGATGAGCCCATCAGTAACCTCGACCTCAAAAACCAGATCGATGTTATGCAACTGGTGCAGGGCGTTACCCGCGCAGAAAAACTCGCCGCCGTAGTCACCATTCACGACCTGAACATGGCGCTGCGTTTTGGTGACAAGTTTTTGTTCCTGAAAGACCAGAAAGTGCAGGCCATCACCGACCGCTCGGGGTTCACCCCTGATTTGGTAGAGCTTGTTTACGAGGTACCCGTGTCGCTACACCAGTGCAACGGCCATCCGATGGTGGTCCCCGCTTGATGCCGCAAAAACGGGAACATGACAAATTTTCACTTTTGATTTTTTAAAAGGAAAGAACTATGAGCAACCCACACTCTCACGACCATTGCAGCCACACTCACGGCAGTGGTCATGTGCACGGACACCACAGCCATGATCAGGATCATGAACACGGGCAACAACACCACCATACACGGGGCCATGGCTGCGGCTGCGTGCATGGCAACCAGGACCACGCACACCACCACGGCCATGCGCATGTTCACGATGCACCAACAACAAATACATTACCCATGACCTTGGCCGCCATCGGCACCGTGCGCAGCAGTGTGGCTGAACCGCATTTTTTCAGGGATGGCAAGAACCAGGGGCTGGCGCAGGAGCCGCACACCCACCCGCGCCACGATGAACTCCAGGCCGAAATCGTGATTGACCCGCATTGGGACGAACTGCTCGACGGCATCGAGGGCTATTCGCACATCATGGTGCTGTACTGGCCGCACCTGCTCACCCCCGAGCAACGCCAGATGCGCAAGGTGCACCCCATGGGCCGCAAGGACATTGCCCAACAAGGCATTTTCGCCACGCGCAGCCCGGCGCGCCCCAATCCGATATTGGTCACCGTTGCTCGCCTGCTGGAGCGCAAAGGCAACGTGCTCGTGGTTCAGGGACTGGAAGCCGTCGATGGCAGCCCGGTGCTCGACATCAAACCCCATACCAGCAGCTTTTATGCAGCTAACGATGCTGTGGTTGTACCTGACTGGATGGCGCAATTGCAGGCTGAACACACCGCACGCCACCGCCGGTGACGATGCCAGTAATACGTGCAACACCTACCCATTGTTGAAGGAACAAACGAGATGAGATCCATCTGGAAAACCGCCATGACCGTCGTGGCGCTGTCTGCTGCGAGCTGGAACGTGCAGGCGCAAACCGTTTCAGTAACAGACATGGCCAAACGCAGCGTCAGCGTGCCGGCAACAGTCAATCGCATCGTGGCGCTCGGCCCCGGTGCACTGCGGCTCATGACCTACCTGCAAGCCACTGATCGCGTCGTGGGTGTGGAGGACCTGGAAAAAGGCAGCCCTGCTGGCCGGCCCTATGCGCTGGCCCATCCGGAACTGGCCCGTCTGCCCCGCGCCAGCAAAGGAGGGTCAGCCGAAATCAACAAAAAACCCGACCTGGAGGCGCTGCTCAGCGTACGCCCGCAGGTGATTTTTGCAACCTATATGGACGCCCGCGTAGCCAACCAGGTGCAACAAATCATTGGCGTCCCCGTAGTGGTACTCAGCTATAGCAGCAGCCTTGGCACCTTTGACCATAGCCTCAACGAGTCCTTGCGCCTGGCGGGGAAAATCCTGCAGCGCGAGCAACGCGCAGAAGCCGTGGTCGCCTTCATTCAGCAGACCCAGCAGGATCTGCAGAAACGCACGGCCAGCATTCCCGCTGCACAACGCGCCAGCGCCTATGTGGGTGGCATTGGCCAGCGCGGAGCCCATGGTATCGAGAGCACCGAACAGCGCTACGCTCCATTTGACTGGGTGGGGGTGAACAACCTGGCCAAGCAGTTCCGGGCCGACAGCGGCACCTATCTTAAGCTCGACAAGGAACGGCTGCTCAAGCTTAACCCACCCGTCATTTTTGTGGACAGCGGCGGTTGGGACATTGTGCAGACCGACTATGCCAAAAACCCGCAACTTTACCGGGCGCTGCAGGCCGTGCAAAAAGGGCAGGTGTACCGCCTGCATCCCTTCAACAACTACACCACCAATATCGACACTGTGATTGCCAATGCCTATGCCGTGGGCAAGGCGCTCTATCCGAAGCCGTTCGCCGATGTGAACGTGGCCCAGAAAGCCGATGCCGTTTACCAGTTCATGGTGGGCAAGCCGGTTTACGACCAGATGCGCGCCACCTACGGCACGCTGGGCGAAAAGATCGTCTTTCAATAAACGGCAAACGTGGCGCTGTCTCAGATCCCGTTTTTCGTAAACGTGCGCCACGCAGCAAAAAATGCTACCCCCGATTTTTACCTGATCCGTCATTTCGTCTTTTCAACCCAAGGAGAACCCATTCATGAATGCCCAACAGATTCGCGCCAGCGAAGACTTCCAGCGCTGCGCCGACTTCCACGGCCACATCTGCCCCGGCCTGTCGATTGGTTACAAAGCCACCAAGGCCGCCATGCACTTTCTGCAACAGCAGCAGCGCGCCGAAGACGAGGAACTGGTGGCCATCGTCGAAACCGATGCCTGCAGCGCCGATGCGGTACAGGTGCTAACCGGTTGCACCTTTGGCAAAGGCAATTTCATCTATAAAGACTACGGCAAGATGGCGCTTACGCTGATGGATCGCAAAACCGGCAAAGGTGTGCGCGTCTGCACCCGGCAGCAGCCCTTTGAAGCCAATAGCCGTCACGGTGAGCTGCTTCAAAAAATGATGCAGAAAACCGCCAGCGAATCCGAAAAGGCCGAATTTCAGCAATTGCACCAACAGCGTGGTGACGCCATTCTGGAAACCGCTGATGACGCGCTCTTCACCATTACCGCCGTGCAGCAGGAATTGCCGCCCAAAGCACACATGGAGCCCTCCAAACCATGCGACCAATGCGGCGAGCCCGTGATGGGCTGTAAGCTCAGCGAGACAAACGGCAGAATGCTTTGCCGCGCCTGCCTTGGGTGACAGCAAGGTACAGCAGCAGCTTGGGGCAGCCTGGCCTGGCGAAAGCCTGTTTGCCCGTTCGAGTTGATGTGTTGTCCTGGCCCGTGATGCATGTCGTTTTGCCGACATGCATCACAAAAACCAGGTTTTTTTATATCCCGATTTAATATCTTTTTGATAATTATTATGCCAATTAAGCCCCATCCCCTTTCTTT
>JAGOGU010000179.1 GCA_017996515.1 Allobrachymonas sp. | reverse complement strand
ATTCTCTCGGGCGTGTACGAAGGCCATACCACCGGCACCCCCATCGCCCTGCTGATTCGCAATACCGACCAGCGCAGCAAAGACTATGGCGAAATTTTGCGCACCTTTCGTCCGGGCCATGCCGATTACGGGTATTGGAAAAAATACGGCATTCGTGATCCGCGCGGGGGCGGGCGCTCGTCTGCGCGGCTGACAGCGCCTACGGTAGCAGCGGGTGCCGTTGCCAAAAAATGGCTGGCGCAGCACTACGGTATGCAGTTTCGCGGTTGCATGACGCAGTTGGGCGAGCTGGAAATTCCATTCGAGAGTTGGGCGCATGTGCCCAACAACCCCTTCTTTGCGCCTTGTGCGGACGTGAGCGCGCTGGAAGCGTACATGGATGCGCTGCGCAAATCGGGCGACAGCTGCGGCGCACGCCTGCGCGTGCAAGCCACACGGGTGCCGCTGGGGTTGGGTGAACCGATTTACGACCGGCTGGATGCCGATATTGCACACGCCATGATGGGCCTCAATGCCGTCAAGGGCGTGGAAATTGGCGCAGGCTTTGCCAGTGTGGCAAGCCGCGGCAGCGTGCATGGCGATTCGCCCACGCCGCAAGGCTTTGCCGGCAATCGCGACGGCGGCATTGTGGGTGGCATCAGCAATGGGCAGGATATTGAAGTGAGTCTGGCTATCAAGCCCACCAGTTCAATTCTGGTGCCGCGCGATTCGATTGATGTGCAAGGGTTGGCAGCGGTGGTGCAAACCAAAGGGCGGCACGACCCCTGCGTGGGCATACGCGCCACGCCCATCGCCGAGGCGCTGCTCGCGCTGGTTGTGATGGAGCATGCCTTGCGCCAACGGGCGCAGTGTGCCGATGTGTCGGTCGAAACACCCGATGTAGCCAGACTGGGGCAGTAGCGTTCTGAACAAGCGGTTTTGCAGCCGATTCGCCAAACTATTTTTGGGCAAACTGGTTGGATCTTTTATCGAAAGGAATGTCGCATGCTGCGTCGATTGTTGATGGTTTCCGTTTTGCTTTCTGTTTCTGCCCATGCCGAAGTGCCAAACAGTGGCAAGCCGTTTGCCGTTGCGGGTGAACGGGTGGATGCGCCTTTGCTTGCGGGCACCAAGTTGGCGTATATGGCGGGGGATGGCAAGGGCGAATTTATCGCTGAATTTGCCGATCCGAAAGAAGACATTGCCCGGTGGCAGAAGCGGTTTGTTGCGCAGCAACGGGTCAACGACACGCTGCCCAATACCGTCAAACGCACGTTGCACAGCGTACGCAGCGCGTGCAGCGCGCTGGGCAAGCCCGAGGTTTTTGCGCCTCAAAAAGAAATGGCCAAGTTCAAAGGCGATATGCTGGCGCTCCGGTTCCATTGCCAACAGGCAATGCCCAATGCCCCTTTGGGCGAGTTAACGGCCATGCTGTTTCTGCAGGGGCAGCAGCATACGTTCAAGTACTGGCGCTCGTGGCGCCCGCAAAATCAACAGCAGCTGCAAGAGGCACTGAAAGAAAGCAATCGCTTTTTCTCAAGCAGCTTAAAAGACGCTGATTTGTGCAATCCGCAGGCAAGCCGTGCATGCCGCAATCCATTGTTGCCCCAATAGCGATAAAGGAGTTGCATCCCAAGGTTTTTATGTTTTCCGAAGAGGGGGCTGAAGGCCAAAAGTGACGCTGCAGTGTTGGAAAGCCGCTTAAGGGATCTTCCTGTCTTACTGTGTTTGCCACGGATAGACCGATCCGAGAGAGGACGCTTGCGCATATCCAGACGGACGGATGGTTGGGCACAAATGGGACCAGCGTTTGGTTTGACGCTTATGGCACTGAACCGTGCAAAGCCCTAGCTCTTTTCGCGCAGCAGCTGTTGCGGCGCAAAATGCAAGGTGAAGCGGGATCCCTGTCCGACCTGGCTGTCGATTTCCAGCGTGGCCTGGTGGCGCTGCGCCACATGCTTGACGATGGCTAGCCCCAGGCCGGTGCCGCCCGTTTCGCGCGATCGGCTTTTGTCGATGCGGTAAAAACGCTCGGTGATGCGTGAAAGATGCTCGCGCGCAATGCCCGGGCCGGTGTCGCGCACGGTGATGCGCAGGCTGCCTGTTGGGGAGAGTGTTGCTTGCAAGGTGATGTGGCCGTCTGCCGGGGTATAGCGCACGGCATTGCTCAACAGGTTGCTGATGGCGCTGCGCAATTCCTTTCGGCTGCCCATGAGTTGCAGCTGGGCATCGATGGCGCTTTCCAGCGTGATGTGGTGCGCAACATGCTGGCCGTTGCCCAGTACGCGCGAGAGCGATTCGGCATCGTGCACGCATTGTTGCAGCAGCTCGGCCAGTTGCACGTGCTCGCCCGCATCGGGCTGCGGGCTGCCTTCCAGCCTGGAGAGCATGAGCAAATCGTCCACCAGCAATTGCATGCGATGGGCTTGTTCGGCCATCAGGTGCAGATAGTGCTGCTGTTCGCTGGCGTCCAGCGGAAGGGTTTGCAGGGTTTCTACAAAGCCGACCAGTACGGTCAATGGTGTGCGGATTTCGTGCGAGACGTTGGACACAAAGTCGCGCCGCACGCGGTCGGTTTGTTCCAGCAGGGTCACGTCGCGCGATAAAAGCAGGCACTTGCCTGCGCCAAAATCAAAAGTTTGTATCGATACTTTGATGGGATTTTGTGGACTGTACTGGCGGCCATGGATGGTGACGTTTTGCTCGCTTTGTTTGTGCATCCAGTAGTTCACGAATTGCGGGTTGCGCACCAGATGGACAATGTGCTGCTGCAAGTCTTGTGGGTCGTTCAGACCCAAATGCTCGGCGGCGATGCGGTTGAACCATTCGATGCGTCCCGTTTCATCCAGCAGCACCACGCCAATGGGCAGGGTCTGAATGGCGCGCAAAAAGGTTCTGAGTTTTTCTTTTGCCTGTGCGGTTTTGCGTTTGAACTTGCGCCGCACGGCCAGGGTGGCATCGCCATATTCCTGCCACGATGGCAAGGTGCGTGGCGGTTGCGAAAAATTTCCTTTTTGCAGCCAGCGCAGCATGCGCATACCCAACATGGCATCCAGCGCCACCCAGGCCGTGACACAGAGTAGATTGACAATCAGCAGCCAAAATGCGGCGCGGGTGTTGCCTTGCGTGTGCAGCAACAGGCCCACGCCCAAGGCGATGATTTGGGTGGTCAGTAGCCAAGTGGTTTTGAGGTTCATGTCAAAGGCCAAGGTTGGTGAGCCGGGTCAATTGTTGTTTGGTCTCGCGCGGCGGCGCGTTGTGCCGCTGGCATGCATGCTTGCTTGTTGCAACCGGGCAGCAACAGTGCGCCTGAAGTGTCGGTAGCCGCAGCAGCCGATGTGGCAGATGCGTTCAATCCGTTTTTTTACTCGCGGGTTGGTTCATGTGCTGACTGAGGCGGTAGCCCGTACCGCGCACGGTTTCGACCATGCTACCAGCTTCTCCCAAGGCTTCGCGCAGGCGTTTGATGTGTACGTCCACCGTGCGTTCTTCGATTTCGGCATGTTCGCCCCACACCTGAAGCAGCAGTTGCGAACGGCTGTGC
>JAGOGU010000178.1 GCA_017996515.1 Allobrachymonas sp. | reverse complement strand
GCGACGATTTGTCGAATACCACCAGGCCATTGAGCTGCGTCAGTGCAGGCCAGGGTTTTTCGTTGGCGTGTTGCAAGTAGCGGGGCACGAAATGGTATTCGGCATTGGTCAGCGGCACTTCAAAACGGAAAGTGCCCGCCTTGCCGCCATGTCTCTGGTCAAACGGCACATGTGCCAAATCCCCCTCAATGCGCACGCGCGCATCGCGAATGTCGCCGCTGCGCACGGCATGGCCGACGTAATCCAGCGCAATGCGCCCCAGAGAGCGCGGCAGATAGCGCACCACCTGCTCGGCTCGCGCCCGCTGAAAATGTCCCTCCAGATCCAGCACGCCGGGAAAACGTTTTTCGGCAACCGCACCCTCGTAGGTGCGCCAAGCCACGCGCGCCGTGCCTTGGGCATCTGCATTGGCAAAACGCACTTCCGGCAATGTCACCCGTATCTGCTGCCCCTGAATACTCCACCGCACCTGGGTGTGCAACGCATCAAATGCCAGACGGGGCTGTTCAAACACGCCGGGAAATTCGGCGCTACCCCGATCCAGATTCAACTCCATACTGCCGCCCGCCTGATTGAAGTCGAAAGTGACGTTCGCCCCCTGCACGCCCGGCGTACCGATGCCCGATGGCTTTGCCGTGGCGGGCTTTTGCGCATTTGCCATCGTTGGGGCAACTGGGGGTGTTGCCGCATCAACAACGGGCTGCCCCACGGCAGCCTGCGCCAACCAACCGATGCGGCTAGCACGGCCACGCGCCGTATAGGCCACGGGCGCGTCCAGATCGCCCTGCCAGCTCAGGTGCAGATCGTGCACCTGACCTTGTGGCTGGTAGCGCCTCAAGGCCTTGAGCATGGCCTCGCCCAGCGGCAGGCGCTCCGCCAACTGGCTGATCACGCCGATATCCCAATCATTGCCCTTGATTTCGCCGCCGCGTGTAGTCGGGCTTTCTGCATCGTAATAGGTCACTTGCAGATTGCCCCCGGGCCAGCGCAGATCGTCATAGGTTTCAAACGCCAGCCCTTCGGTGCTGAAGGTGTAGCTGTCGCGCAGCCCGCCTTGGTTGAAGCGGAGTTTGAACGTGCCCTCCAGCCCCTTCAACGCCAGTGGCGGCAGGTTTTTTCCAAGCGTGATATCCACCGCTTGCAGCCCTAGCCGAAAAGTTACGCCACTGCGCAGTCCTTCGCTGTATTGCGCCTGCACATGCAGTTTGCCGCGCCCTTCGCGCAGCGATACGTTCTTGCCCAGATCCACATACTGGCGCAGCTGCGATACATCCACTTCGGCCACTTCGGCCTGCACATTGCCCGTCCATCTGCCCCAATCGGCAGGCTCACGCCACAGCCCGTGCGTCCATTCGGCCGAGGCTGCGATAGGCTTGCCCCAGCCAGCGGGTGGCGTCAAAGACAGTTGCATCACATGGCGCCTGCCCATATTGGCCAAACTGGCCTGGACCTGCGAAATCGCCAAAGGCGGCACCTGCCGCTGCGCATCGCTCCACTGCACGCTGCCGTCGCGAATTTCAAGCATCGGCTGCTCCAGCAACCAGTTCAGCGCGGCATTGGTTCCGGCATCTTCTGCTGCGGGCTTTGCCTGCCCCTGCGGCACGGCCATGCCCGCCACGTATATACGCCCATCTGCCAGGCGCCAGGCACGCACCGTGGGCTGCACCACGGCCAGGCGAGCAAACCGCCCGCGCAGCAAAGACAGAAGCGACGCTTCAGCCTCGATCGCATGTACATGCAGCCCTTCATTGCCTTCTTCATCCAGAAAGCGCAAGCCGCGCAGCTCTATCGCAGGCTGCAAGCCTTGGCGCAATACCGCAATTTCGCGGATGTGCACCTTTAACCCCAGCGTGGATGAGGCCCTTTGCTCCAGCCACGGGCGAAAATCATTGATCCGCGGCAGAATCCAGAAATGCACAACCGCCATTGCCGCCACAATTACCACCCCCAGCGCGCCTGCCACCCACGCTGCCAGGCGCGCCAGCCTGCGCCGTACAACGGGCGATGCAACGAGCGGCTGGATGAGCGTGACGAGATTCAGAGCGGGAACTTTCTTCTGCATGGAGCACATTGATGAACAGCACAGGCAGCCCTACCCGCCTGTCACCCGCTTCCCCCATGAAAGCGGGGACATTATCCCAGCCTGCGCCTGCCATGGACACGCAAAAGGCAACGCCAGCGGCTGATAAAGCCCTGCACAGCCGCATGGTACAGCGGCTGCACAGGCGCTATGCCGACCTGCTGCCCCTGTTGCCGCCGGGTCTGCCCCGGCATGACAGCATGCGCACCACCCTGTTTGCCCTGCAGCAGCAAGGCCACGACGTGGGCGCCAGCCTGCGCATCCTGCGCCAACTGGTGCTGGAACGCCTGGCAGTACTCGACTGCGATGCGGGGGCATCCTTACAAGACGTTACCGCCTGCATGACCCATCTGGCCGAATTGGCGCTGGATGTGGCCTGCGAGCAGGCTTTTGAGCAGCTTGACGCCCTGTACGGCGCACCACTCAAGGCCGATGGCAGCCGCGTCAACTTCTGGATCGTGGGCATGGGCAAGCTGGGCGCGCGCGAACTGAATGTTTCCAGCGATATCGACCTGATCTATCTGTACGAGGCCGACGGCCAAACCGCAGGCGCACCGGGCAAGGCCAGCCCGTTTCCGGGCGGCAACGGCATCAGCTTTCAGGAATATTTCTCCAAAGCGGCCAAGCGCTTGCACCAGCTGATCGGCGAAACCACTGAGCACGGCTTTGTCTTTCGCATTGACCTGGCGCTGCGCCCCAACGGCAACTCCGGCCCCGTCGTCACATCGCTGGAATCGCTCGCCCAATACCTGCAAGTGCAAGGGCGCGAGTGGGAACGCTTTGCCTGGATGAAAAGCCGTATCGTGGCGCCACGGGCATCCATCGACAACCACTCGGGCCGCCAGTTGCGCCATGTGGTGCTGCCTTTTGTCTTTCGGCGCTATCTGGACTTCAATGTGTACGAATCGCTGCGGGTGCTGCACGACCAGATTCGCGACCATGCCGTTGCCCGCAGCGCGGGGCGGCCGGAACGTGCCAACGACGTCAAAATCTCGCGCGGCGGCATCCGCGAAATCGAATTCATCGTACAGCTGCTGCAAGTGGTGCGTGGCGGCCAATTTCCCGAACTGCGGCTGCGCCCCACGCTGGACGCGCTGCCGCAACTGGCACGCGCGGGCTGCATGAGCGCGCCCGTGGCCGAAGCACTGGCGCAAGCCTATGTCTTTCTGCGTCGGGCAGAACACCGCATCCAGTATCTGGACGACCAGCAGACACACATTCTGCCCACGCAAGACGACGACCTGCTGTGGATCGCCCAAACCATGGGCTATGCGGACACCTGCGGCTTCATGCAAGATCTGCTGTGCCACCGCGACATCGTGGCGCGCGAATTCGACTCCCTGCTCAGCCGCGAATCCAACACCTGCAAAAACTGCATGCCCAGCAGGCAAGCCTCAAGCGGCGCGGCAGGCAAAGCTTCTGCCAATGAGCATGCCGACTGGGCTGCGCTGGCCGCCCAAGCCGCGGCACGCGGTTGCATCGCCTTGCA
>JAGOGU010000177.1 GCA_017996515.1 Allobrachymonas sp. | reverse complement strand
CAGCCTGAAGCTTTTCGATCAAGCCAACTGGCAAGCCCTTGCAGACCACGGGGTATCGCAATGCCAGCAGGCGTTGCTTGAACCGTGGCGACTGACGAAAGCGGGCCGCCATGATCTGGTGCATCACCGTTTGATAGAACACGATCTGATCCAGTGGCGACAGGGCTTGCCATTGCTTGCGCAGCGGATACGGCCAGTCGGTCAGTGTCGCGGAGCGCAACTGCTGCTCGTTGTAGATACAAGGGCAATGCGCTGCTGGATGCAGCCAGCCAAACGGATCGAGCGGGCTTTCAACGATGATTTCTGAAAGCTGAAAGTGCTGGCCCGGTGGCGCAAGCTCGATGGCCCCATCAAGGCCGTGACGAAAAGTCAGTTGGTAGGCGTGGCCGGAATCAAACTGGAAATGCAGCGCCCACGCGGCGTTTTCATCTGCATTTGCGGCGACCACGGTTGCCGACTCCAGCCGCCTGCCCAGAATGGGAAGCGCCCTTTTTCTGGCCGTTTGCCAAAAGTCGATGCCAGCAGGCAGCCCGCATGTGGTGGGGAGACGCGTTTCAACATCTTCCCGGCTGCAAACCGTGGCGCGAAAGCCCAGTGACACCATTTCACCGGTCGGCAGGCCGTAGAAGGTGCCTTGCGGGTGCAACAGGTAGCGCAATGGGGAACTGCACAGCAGGGCATCCCGCTCAAACAGCATGACCAGAGCGCCAAAAAGGGGCGGTGGCCCCTCCGGCGCAAAGCGGTCAGGCGCGTGCCCGCCCCAAGGTTCGTAATACTGAACGTCGAGCAAACGCTGACCCTGGAGCGCCTCAAATGGCATCGTCGCGCTCCTCGCCGTTCGGGGCTGCTTCCGCTGCGCCGTCAGCAACAGGTGTGGCAGCTTCTGTCTCAGGCGCTTCTGCCCAGTCGTTATTGAGCACTTCGGATATTTGGTTTTCTGGCGCGCTGGAGATCGCTGCTTGTGCTTCGGCGGAAAGATTCATTTCGTTGGCGGGCGTCTCCAGTACTGCTTCACCGGCCTTTGACTTCTTGGGCTTGCTGACTTTCGCGGTCTTTGGCGGCTGGCTGGCAGATACTTCCTCCTTGGCTGGCTTGCTGCGCTTGCCCTTCGGCTGCTCTGCCAAGTAAATCGGAATAAAAGTGTCGAGCTTGATACGGTTCCAGTCACTGCGAATCTGCTGCTTTAGCCACCAGCCAGGATCAAGCGCGTGTTCCACGCCATCGGTGGTGCGCTCGAATACGACCAGATGCGAATTGCCGGTCGAAGGCATCTTGCGGGTTTCCATGATGGCAACGTCTGGCAGTTCGGCAACGGTCTTCACCTTCTGCTTCTTGCCGTACTTGATGCCAAAGTGGTCGAGCAGCTTGAATAAGTTCTCGTCAGTGGTCGTGTGCGGGCCGTCTTTGGGGTAGCCGCACTCCTTGATGGCAACGCGCAGGACAGTTTCCAGCTTTTGGTGGGCCACAATGGCAGTACAGGCCAGCCCACAATCAGTGAGGTTTGCTTGGGTAACGAGGGTTAGGGGCATACGAATCTCCATGGCAAAGCTCCGCCCCCACGACGAGGTTTGCGTCACGGCACATTGGATTGAAGCGGAGAGAGGTTGAGGCGCAGCGGAATTGCTGCTGATGACGCGCAGTGCCGATAGCCCGCAACGTGGCTGCTACGGCTTGCGCGTTTTCACGTTAAACGGCCTCGTGCCAATGGATCAACACGCCGCTGACTTTGGCAGCCTGCACCGGGATGGCGGCGGCTCTGAGCGATTTCAAGGAATGCCGAGTCAGTACGTGGTAAATACAAAATCTCGGCATTTTTTGATTTATGCCGCGTATTTGTATAAAATCAGCGGTATGGCAACCACTGAGCAGCACCCCATTCTGAATCTTGCTCATAGCAAGGGCGTACTGCGCACGCGCGATGTGTGTGCAGCGGGGGAGTCACGGGTCGCGCTTGCAAAGCTTGTGCGCGAAGGGCTCCTGTCCAAGCTTGGGCGCGGTCTGTATGCGCTGCCGGACAGGCCATTCTCGGAAAACGGGGCGCTGGCTGAAGTGTCGGCCAAGAGTGAGCAGGGCGTGGTGTGCCTGATTTCAGCACTGCGATTTCATGAGCTGACAACCCAGCAATCCTCTGAAATTTGGCTGGCCATCCCCCACAAAGCGCACCCGCCAAAGCTCGACTACCCGCCGCTTCGCGTGGTGCATATGTCCGGTGAGGCCATGACTGCCGGAATAGAAAGCGCAACTGTTGCCGGAGCCAGCGTGCGCGTGTTCTGCGTGGCAAAGACTGTGGCTGATTGCTTCAAGTTCCGCAACAAACTGGGGCTTGATGTGGCGTTGGAAGCCCTGAATGAAGCATGGGCGGCACGGCGCGTGACAATGGATGAGCTGTGGCGCTACGCGCAAATCTGCCGGGTGGCGAACGTGATGCGCCCGTATATGGAAGCACTGGGGGCCAAGCCATGAGTGCCCACAAGAACATTGGGGCATCAGTTCGTGCCCGTTTGCTGAACCGCGCCAAAGACAGTGGTTCCGACTATGGCCTGATCTTGACGAAGTACGCGCTGGAGCGGATTCTCTACAGGCTCAGCATCTCCCAATGGAGTGATGCGTTTCTGCTCAAGGGCGCGTTGCTGTTTGACCTCTGGTTCGATCAACCGCATCGCCCCACGCGTGACATTGATCTACTCGGCTTTGGCCCGTCAGAGGTTGATGACGTGGCGACAGTGTTCCGCGATGTCTGCGTCCTTGCGTGCGAAGACGGCATGACTTTCGACGCAACTACGGTACGCGCAGCAGAGATACGCAAAGAGGCTAACTACGCGGGTGTTCGAGTGACCTTGCTCGGCACTCTGGATGGCGCCCGTTGTGCCGTCCAGATCGACGTGGGCTATGGTGATGCAATCACGCCAGAGCCAGAACGCGTGAGTTTCCCGGTGCTGCTTGAAGACATGGCTGCGCCGGTGATGAGGGTCTATCCGGCCTATACCGTCGTTGCAGAAAAGTACCAGGCGATGGTCAGCCTTGGCATGGTCAACACTCGGCTCAAAGACTACTTTGATCTTTGGGTGCTGGCAAAGCATGTACCTTTTAACCCCGGCATCTTGCAGGAAGCCATTACCGCGACCTTCACGCGACGGGGAACCCCAATGCCGCAGGAGCTGCCGCTGGGTTTGTCCGATGCATTTACGCAAGACAGTACAAAGATTCAGCAGTGGAAGGCTTTTCTCAACAAGAACAAGCTGCAGGCACCGCCGCTGGATGAATTGGTCAGCGAGTTGCGCCCACTGCTATGGGGGAAGAATGTTTAGTTACCTTGCTACGCCCAAACACGATCTGGGACAATACGGGATTGCGCGAAATTTCGCTAAATCAATGAAACACGAAATGACGGTATTCCTGACGGTATCCTTCGATTGTCTAGCTGCAATGTGGCGTGGATGCTGGCTTGTGACGCCATTCAATAATATTGCGCGCTATGTGGAGCGCATGGTGACTGCGCCTGCGGCGGCACGGTAACGCTCCCACCAACGGTTTGGCCGCAGCTGGGCAGGGCCCTGCGGCACCCCTCTACAACCTGAGGCGGATCCGC
>JAGOGU010000176.1 GCA_017996515.1 Allobrachymonas sp. | reverse complement strand
GCATAGAACGCCTCATTCTGCCGTTGCACCTCCTGCGGATGCGTCCAGCCCATCGCATTGGTGAAACTGGTCCACGTGAAGTCCGAATCGATCGGCAACAGGGTGTGATCCAGGTCAAAAAGGGCTATGCGAGCACGTTGGGACATATCAATGGTGTTCTTCTTCGAGCATCTGCTTGATCAGCGGAATGGTGATGGCACGGTGGTTTTGCAAGGCATAGTCGTCAAGCATTTGTAGAAGAGCCATAAGGCTACCCGTATCACGGGCAAAACGCTTTTGCATGTAGGCGATGACATCGTCACCCAGAAAAAGACCCCGATGCCTGGCTGCCTGCTGCAGCGCCAGTTTAACTTCCGCATCCGACAGCAGCTGCAAGGCAAACACCTGCCCCCAGCCCAGCCTGGTTCGCAGATCCTCGCGCAACAGCAGATCGGCCGTCGGCAAGCGTCCCGCGGCCAGCACCCAGCGGAGCCGGCCATCGGCAGGCGTCATGGCATGGACAAACCAGTTGAACGCCGCATGTTGTTGCGCCGCATCAAAACGGTCCACATCGTCCAGCACGATGGCATGCCAAGCAGGATCGAATTCCGGCGGCATGGATGCACACGCCACCGAAGCATCAAGCCAACCAACCTGCAGATTGCGCTGGTTCAGGGCCGTGCGCACGGCTTGCAGCAAATGTGTTTTGCCGCAACCCGTATCGCCCCAAAGATAAGTCGGCGTTTGCGGAAGAACCGAAGCTGCCACAGATTGCCGCAGATGCGTCAGCGCCATGCCGTTTGAACCCGCAACAAACCGTTCCAGGCAAGAAGACGATGTATTCCAGTTCAGTGCGAGCGGTAGCTGTCTCATGAAAACGCGGCAAAGCGCCTATTGTAAATGCGCAAGCCAGTCGGCGGCAACATGCCGGCCATCAACCCTTGTACAGACTGCTGTGCAGGTATTGGTTGCGCAGGCGACGGACCGCCACCAACAGCACGGCACTGGCTGGCAACGCCAGCAGCACGCCCACAAATCCGAACAATTGCCCGAAAGCCAGCAAGGCAAAGATCACCATCAGGGGATGCAGGCCGATACGCTCGCCCACAAGCCGCGGAGTGAGATAAAAACTTTCCAGTACCTGGCCGATTCCATATACAACCGCCACCATGACGGCCGCCCTTGAAAATCCCATCTGCATGATGCCGACCAACGCAGCCATGACCAGTCCCATGGCAAAGCCAACGTAGGGCACAAACATGGCCAGCCCCGTGAAAATGCCAATCGGCCATGCCAGATCCAGCCCGAACAGCATCAACCCAACGCTGAAGAATACCGCCATGATGGTCATCACCAACAGTTGTCCGCGCAAGTACTGGCTCAAAACAATGTCGGCCTCCTGAACGAAACCGGCCACCGATTCACGCATGCGACGCGGCACGAGGCTATAAATCGCCCTGGTGAAACGTTGCCAGTCCACCAGTAGGTAATACAGCGCAAGAGGAATAAGTATCAAATTGCCCAGAATGGAAAGGGCCACGTTGCCGCCAATAACAAGCGATGAAAGCAGGGTCCCTGCCACACTTTTTGCTCCGCCCTGGGCATTGGCTGGCTGAAAATGGCCAATAATCCAATCGCTGAGTGTGCCGATATTGAGCTGTACATCAAACCCATATCGCGTCGCGATGGCCTCTATCCAGGATTTCGCCCCTTCAACCAGCACCGGCAGCTGCCGGCGAAGCTCTGGAGCCTGCCTAATGACCAAAGGAACCACTAGCATAAAAACACCCACAACCATCAGCACTGCCACTGCCTCGATCATCACCACCGACAGCCAGCGCGGCATCCTGCCATTGAACCACCCGTCCAATCGGTTCACCAGAGGATTGAGCGCATAGGCAAGTATCCAGGCAACCAGAAATGGCAGCAGCACGGGCGAAAGCAACCATACAAACAACCCGGTAATGGCGCCAATCAGCGCCCAGGAAGCAAAGCGTTTCTGGTATCTGGTGAATTGCATGGCAGGTCGCAGCAAAAAGAAGGTTCTACAATACCGGACAAGTTAAAAGGGTTGCCGTTGGCAGAGGGTAAAGGCGTGCAGGCCTCTAGTCTACGCAACATTTTCATTTACGGCGCAGCCGTTTTTATTCCCGCCATCAAGGCACAGCGGGCAGAACCGATTCTCTACATGCAAACTCCCATTTCATACAAAGACGCTGGCGTGGACATTGACGCCGGGGACGCCCTGGTTGAACGCATCAAGCCATTGGCCAAAAAAACCCTGCGCGAGGGCGTTCTGGGCGGTATCGGCGGTTTTGGCGCACTGTTTGAAGTGCCCAAAAAATACAATGAACCGGTGCTGGTCAGTGGTACCGACGGTGTGGGCACCAAGCTCAAACTGGCATTCGAGTGGAACATGCACGACACGGTCGGCATTGACCTGGTGGCCATGAGCGTGAACGACGTGCTGGTGCAGGGCGCCGAACCGCTGTTTTTCCTGGATTACTTTGCCTGCGGCAAGCTGGACGTGGATACCGCTGCCGCCGTCGTTGGAGGCATTGCCAAAGGGTGCGAACTATCTGGCTGCGCACTGATCGGAGGCGAAACGGCCGAAATGCCGGGCATGTATCCACCAGGAGAGTACGACTTGGCCGGATTTGCCGTGGGCGTGGTCGAAAAATCAAAAATCCTCACCGGCCAAAACATCCAACCCGGCGACACAGTGTTGGGCCTGGCCAGCCACGGCGTTCACAGCAACGGCTTCAGCCTGGTGCGCAAATGCATCGAGCGCGCCAGCGCCAATCTGCCCGCCTCGCTCGACGGCATGCCGTTTCGCGAAGCCATCATGCGCCCGACTCGCCTGTATGTGAAAAGCGTGATGGCCGCGCTGGCGCAGCACCCCATCAAGGGCCTGGCCCACATCACCGGCGGCGGGTTGCTCGAAAACATTCCCCGCGTATTGCCAGCAGGCGTTGCCGCACACCTGCAAAAAGGCAGCTGGCCGCAAAGCGAGCTGTTCGCCTGGCTGCAGTCCACCGCAGGCATTGATGACACCGAGATGAGCCGCACGTTCAACAACGGGATCGGGATGGTGCTCATCGTTGCGTCAGAACATGCCGAGGCCACCGCCGCCACATTACGCGCCCATGGCGAAGCCGTTCACGTCATCGGCAACATTGCGCCACGTCAGCAGACGCCGTGCATCGTCGTGGATTGAAATAAGCGCCGGACGGAATCATGGTTGACATGGCAGAGGACAGTCCCGCGTCAGAAAAAAGCATCCTGACGATCCGCAATGTCCGCTTCATCAGTCATGTGCTGGTGTGGCTATTCTTCCTGGCCATCATGACTTTGCGCCTGTTGCCGGGATTGATTTGTGTCTGCCTAGGTTTTTTCCTCACGCGCTGGCTGGCAAGGGCTTTCGCCTTGCAGAAAATCAATTCGGCGCAAGCATGGGAAACAGTGCCCCCATTGGCGCGCAACACCGCTGCCGCTGCAATCATGGTCCTGCCATTGGCGATTCTTGGCTTGGCGCTGGCGCATTCACTGGACTATGTGATCGCCACTCCGAAGCAATACGGCGACCTGCTCCACTACATGGCGCGCACCATACTGGAG
>JAGOGU010000175.1 GCA_017996515.1 Allobrachymonas sp. | reverse complement strand
ATTGGCCGCTACCGGGGGCTGGTCAATATGGACTTGGGCGCACGCAACCCCGACGGCACGCCCGCCCTGCATGAAATGCTGCATCTGGAATATGCGGGCAATGCCACGCTGTATGTGCCCGTGAGCCAGCTGCACCTGATTGGCCGCTACACCGGTGTGGCGGCAGACGAAGCGCCTTTGCACAAACTGGGCAGCAGCCAGTGGGAAAAAGCCAAACGCAAAGCAGCCGAGCAGGTGCGCGATGCGGCTGCCGAATTGCTCAACATCTATGCCCGCCGCGCCCTGCGCGAAGGGCATGCCTTCCGCTTCTCGGCGGCAGATTACGAAGTGTTTGCCAATGACTTTGGCTTTGATGAAACGGCCGACCAGTTGGCTGCTATCCATGCGGTGATTCAAGACATGGTTTCCCCGCGCCCCATGGACCGCCTGGTTTGCGGCGACGTGGGTTTTGGCAAAACCGAAGTGGCGCTGCGTGCCGCTTTTGTGGCGGTGACGGGCGGCAGGCAGGTGGCCTTTTTGGCGCCCACCACCTTGCTGGCCGAGCAGCATTACCAGACATTGAAAGACCGCTTTGCCAAATGGCCGGTGAAGGTGGCCGAGATGAGCCGCTTTCGCAGCGCCAAAGAAATCAACGCCGCGCTGCAAGGTGTGGCCGATGGCACGGTGGACATTGTGGTGGGCACGCACAAACTGTTGAGCGAAAAAACACAGTTCAAAAACCTGGGCCTGCTCATCATCGACGAAGAGCACCGCTTTGGCGTGCGCCACAAAGAGCAGATGAAGCAACTGCGTGCCGAGGTAGATGTGCTCACGCTCACGGCTACGCCCATCCCGCGCACCTTGGGCATGGCACTTGAAGGATTGCGCGATCTGAGCGTGATCGCCACCGCGCCGCAACGCCGCCTGGCCATCAAAACCTTTGTGCGCAGCGAAAACAGCGGCGTGATTCGCGAAGCGGTGTTGCGCGAACTCAAGCGTGGTGGGCAGGTGTACTTTCTGTACAACGAGGTTGAAACCATCGAGAACCGCCGCCAGAAGCTCGAAGAAATTCTGCCTGAGGCCCGCATTGCCGTAGCCCACGGCCAAATGCCCGAGCGCGAGCTGGAGCGCGTGATGCGCGACTTTGTGGCGCAGCGCTACAACATCCTGCTGTGCTCCACCATCATCGAAACCGGCATTGACGTGCCTACGGCCAACACCATTTTGATCAGCCGTGCCGACAAATTCGGCCTGGCGCAATTGCACCAGTTGCGTGGCCGCGTGGGACGCAGCCACCACCAAGCCTATGCCTATCTCATGGTGCCTGATGTGGAAGGGTTGACCAAACAAGCCGCTCAGCGGCTGGATGCCATCCAGCAGATGGAAGAGCTGGGCAGCGGCTTTTATCTGGCCATGCACGATCTGGAAATTCGCGGCGCGGGCGAAGTGCTGGGCGAAAGCCAAAGCGGCAACATCATGGAAATCGGTTTCCAGCTCTACAACGAGATGCTGGCCGAAGCCGTCAAGCAACTCAAGGCGGGCAAAGAGCCGGATTTGCTCGCGCCCTTGCAGGCCGTGACCGAGATCAATCTGCACACACCCGCCTTGCTGCCCGACGACTATTGTGGTGATGTGCATCTGCGGCTGTCGTTCTACAAAAAACTGGCAACAGCCAAGACCAGCGAGCAGGTGAATGCCTTGCTGGAAGAGCTGGTGGATCGCTTTGGCAAACTGCCCCCGCAGGCCGAAGCGCTGATTGCCGTGCACCGCCTGCGCGTGCTGTCGCAACCTTACGGCGTGCTCAAGGTCGAGGCTGCGCCTGCGGCCATTACCGTCACCTTCCGGCCCAACCCGCCGATTGACCCGATGGCTATCATCCAGCTGATTCAGAAAAACAAGGCGGTGAAACTGGTGGGCAACGAAAAACTGCGCATCGAGCGTGCACTGGAGAAACCGCATGACCGCGCCATGCTGGTGCGTGACCTGCTGCGCAGCCTGGGGCAGCCGGTAGAGCAACAGACGGAACAGGTGCAAGGAGGGTAGAGGCGAACGAATCGATCCATTTGGCATGGGTGCGCAAAAAGAACGAAAAATGTTTATGGGCGTAAAAGCCAGCCACGAAAAAGTATGGTCACACATCAGATGCGATGGATGAAATTGCATGCAAATTTACGGAATTGACGCTTATTGGAGGAAAAGCGACCATAAAATGCCCGAACTTGTGTTCAAGTTACCGTTTGCCCCAGTTTGTATCAAGAAGGATAGGTTTTCATGTCTTCCTGTGGCCACACTCCGCCAGATTCAGCCACTCTGGAGTTGGAGCATTCCAGCGATGAAATGTGCAACCCCGTCACCAGCAAGGGCAAACGCTCGTGGCTGATTGTGTTTGCAGCCCTTGCTGCAAGTGGCGCTTTGTATGCTTTCTTGCCGCAGGTTTTTCCAGCGGCAGATGACATGGCGCGCAAAGGCCTGGCCTTGCTGTTCTTTGTGGCCATCCTGTGGCTGACAGAGGCCATTCACGTGACCTTTACCGCGCTGATTGTGCCGGTAGCAGCGGTGTTGCTGGGCTTTCCGGACATGACCATGTCCAAGTCGTTGACCACCTTTGCCGACCCCATCATCTTTCTGTTCTTTGGTGGTTTCGCCTTGGCGACGGCTTTGCATGTGCAAAAGCTTGACCGCAAGATCGCTTTCTGGATTTTGTCGCTGACGGGGGCGCATCTGGGCATGGCATCCGTCATGCTGTTTGTAGCGACCGCGGTGCTGTCGATGTGGATCAGCAACACGGCTACGGCCGCCATGCTGTTGCCGCTGGCATTGGGCATCCTGGGGCATATGGATACCCAAAAAGAGCGCAACACCATCGCCTTTGTGTTGCTGGGCATTGCGTACTCGGCCAGCATTGGCGGGTTGGGCACGCCGGTTGGCTCGCCGCCCAACGGCATTGTGGTCAAGGCTTTGGGCATGAGCTTTACAGACTGGATCAAGGTGGGCCTGCCCATGATGTTGCTGCTGATGCCGCTGATGGTGTTGTCGCTATGGGTAGTGTTTCGTCCTCAACTCAATCGGCGCATTGAGTTGCCAAAAGAAGATATCCCCTGGACGCGCGAACGCGTGCTGTCGCTGGTGGTATTTGCCATGACCGCGTTGGCCTGGATTTTGGGCGATCAAGTCAAAAACGTTTTGGGCATTGCCACGCCTGATACCTGGATTGCCATTACGGCGGCCATTGTCATCGGTATGCTCAGGTTGGCGTCGTGGCGCCAGATATCCGATAACACCGATTGGGGCGTGCTGTTCCTGTTCGGCGGCGGCATTACCTTGAGCAACATCATGCGCAGCTCGGGCGCATCAGCCGTGCTGGGCGATATGGTTGCAGGCTTCTTGTCTGGTGCCAGCCCGTTTGTCGTGATTCTGGGTGTTGCCGCCTTCATCGTGTTGCTGACCGAATTCACCAGCAATACGGCCTCAGCCGCCTTGCTGGTGCCGGTTTTTGCTGCCATTGCCGAGCGCATGGGCATGCCACCAACCGTTCTGGTGCTGGTAATCGGTATTGGCGCATCGTGCGCCTTCATGCTGCCGGTGGCTACGCCGCCCAATGCGATTGTTTACGCCACAGGCAAGGTA
>JAGOGU010000174.1 GCA_017996515.1 Allobrachymonas sp. | reverse complement strand
CTCGACCGCGAGGGCTTTCGCCCCAATGTCGGCATCATTCTGCTCAACCGGAAAAATCAGGTGTTCTGGGGCAAGCGCATTCGCACGCACAGCTGGCAGTTTCCGCAAGGAGGCATCGACCGGGGCGAATCGCCAGAGCAGGCCATGTATCGTGAATTGCACGAAGAAATTGGCCTGTCCCCGCATCATGTGCGAATTGTTGCCAGAACACGCGACTGGTTGCGCTACGAAGTGCCCGACCGCTTTATTCGCCGCGAATCCCGCGGCCATTACAAGGGTCAAAAACAGATCTGGTACCTGTTGCAAATGCTGGGGCAAGACTGGGACTTGAACCTGCGTGCCACCAACCATCCCGAGTTTGACGCCTGGCGTTGGAACGACTACTGGGTGCCGCTGGATGTGGTCATCGAGTTCAAACGCGGCGTGTATGAAATGGCGCTGACCGAGCTGGCGCGCTACTTGCCGCGCACCGAAAGCCGCAGCCGCTATTTGCGCACCGGGCAATACCGTATGCGCGAGAGGCCCGTGCATGCACCGCATACCCTGTACACCGAAAAAGATTCGGAGCATGGCCTGCTGGTGCCGCAGTATGTGCAACAGCCGCTGGCACAGGGCCTGGCCGGGCAAGATGCAAACATCGCAGGGCTGCACGATGGTGATGGCAAGGCGCAGATGCTTGCCATGCCTTGCGTGCAGGCAGACGGGGACGACAGCAGCAATCTGCAGGAGCAAAGCGAATGACACACCGCAATCTTTTTGGGCACGCAGCTTGGCGCCCCTTGGCGTGCGCTGCCGTATGGCTGGCAGGCATGGCTGGGGTTGTGCCCGCACAGGCGCAACTCTTTTCAAAAGAAGAGGACATTTTCTGGCGCGAAAGCGATGTGCCCCCCGCACCGGCCTTGAGCACGGCGCGCGCGGTGCAGATCGACATGCCCATTTACTCCGATGTCATGGTGGGAGTGGATGTGGACAGCATCGAGGTCAGCAGCGCAGATGGCGTGGTGCGCTACGTCACTTTCGTGCAGGGGCGTGATGGCCATCTCTCGGCCTACTATCAGGGCGTGCATTGCAAAACCTTTCAGGGGCGAACCTATGCCCGCTACCAATTCGATGCGTCATCTCCCGGTTGGGAAAACATCGATGAGCAGTGGCAAGATCTGAAAGAGAAAAAATCCCGCTACGCCCGCGCCGTGGCGCAAGCGGGCGCTTGCGAAAACTATGTGCCCGCGCCCAACACAGAGCAGGCACGCCGCATCTATGCGCGCAACGCCAAATGGCGCGGTGTGCAGGCCAGTGGCGTTGCTGCGGCAGCTTCTGCTGCTTCTGCCCCTGCGGTGGCGCCCGCACAATAAACTCTCTGCCACCGCTCCGCGTGCCAATGCCGCGCGCGGTTAGGTGCCGTTATGCCCGCTTGGCGCAGTGCAACAAGCCGCGCTGCGCCAGCGACACAAACTGCCCTTGCGCCACGATCAAGTGGTCGAGCACGTCAATATCCAGCAAGCCCAGCGCCTGTTGCAGCGTCTGCGTCAGCGCGATGTCGGCCTGCGAAGGCTCGGTGTGGCCGCTGGGGTGATTGTGTGCCAGCACCACGCCGGCGGCCTGATGATGCAGGGCGCGCAGCGCAATTTCGCGCGGGTAGATGTTGGCTTGGTCGATGGTGCCGGTAAAGAGCGTTTCCATGCGGATCAGGCGGTGCTGTGTGTCCAGAAACAGCACGGCAAAACATTCATGCGTTTTGTGCGCCAAATGCATTTGCACGTATTGCGCGGCCAGCTCCGGGCTGCTCAGGTCGGCACGTTGCTGCAATTGCTGGGCCACTGCGCGGCGCGCCAGTTCCATCACGGCCAGCAATTCGGCGCGTTTGGCGCTGCCGCCCAAGCCTTTGATGGCTTTCAGTTGCGCGGCATCGGCTGACAGCAGCCCGGCCAATCCACCGAAGGTGTCGAGCACCTCTTGCGCCATCAGCAACACATTGCGGCCGGCGGTGCCGGTGCGCAGCAAAATGGCGAGCAGTTCGGCATCGCTGAGGCTGGCGGCACCGCGCGCCAGCAGTTTTTCGCGCGGCAGGCTTTGTGTGGGTAGATGGTCAAGTCCCATGGTGAGATAGTCGGTAAGGCTGGGCAGATGCGGATACAGGGATGCATCGCATTGTGCCGCATGTGATGAGGGAGCGGTACAGAGGGAGCGGCACAGCAAAAGGAGCAGCAAACGGCAAGCAAAGAAAACGCATCAAAAACGTATGGTTTACGGGCATCATGCATACGCCATGGCGATAAGCGGGCGGCCTTTTACAATAGGCCATTCTGGGCAGACTGTTCCTGCGCGCAATGGCCAAGGCCGCGTTGCGGGTGCTCTGTTTTTCTGCTGCATGCCGTGCAGGCGCGCAGTATTCATTGCTTTCAATCCTTCCTTTCTCATGGTCGCAAGTTCACCCGCTTCGTCTGCCACGGTGCAGCCCGATTCTTTTTTGACCCTGCATTACCGCCTGGCTGGCGCCGATGGCGATATCGTCAACACCTTTGCCGATGCGCCCGCCACGTTGCAAATGGGCGGCGGCGAGTTGGCCGAAGCGCTGGAGCAGCATCTGCTGGGGCTGGCAGAAGGCAGCCGAACCACGTTTGCCTTGCCCGCGGGCAGCGTGTTTGGCGAGGCCGACCCGGCCCGGCAGCAATGGATTGCCTGCAGCGCCTTGGCCGAGGCGGACGAACAAGCCGCCGAGCGCCATGTGGGCGAGGTGCTGCAATTCACTTCGCCCGATGGGCAGGCGCGCATGGCAGCCACCGTGGCCGCGTTGGATGAAGCAGGGCAGCGTGTGCTGCTCGACTTCAACCACCCCTTGGCCGGGCAGGCGCTGACGTTTGAAGTGCAGATCATCGGCATCCTATGAAGCAGCACACTCCATCTTCTCAATCCGATCAGTTCGCTGTGCCCGCCACGTCGGCCGCATCTGAACAGGCCGTTGTGCGCGAGGTTTTGCTGGCTGCGCCGCGCGGATTTTGTGCGGGCGTTGATCGCGCCATCGATATCGTCGAGCACGCGCTGGCCAAGTTTGGCAAGCCCATTTATGTGCGGCACGAAATCGTGCACAACACCCATGTGGTGAACGACCTGCGCAGCCGCGGCGCTATTTTTATCGAAGAGCTGGATGAAGTGCCTGCGGGCGCGACCCTGGTTTTCAGTGCCCACGGCGTGAGCAAAGCCCTGCGGCAAGAGGCCGAACGGCGCGGTTTTCGCGTGTTTGATGCCACGTGCCCGCTGGTGACCAAGGTGCATGTGGAAGTGGCCAAGCTGGCCAAAGAAGGCTACGAATTCATCATGATCGGCCACAAGGGCCACCCCGAGGTGGAAGGCACCATGGGGCAATTGCACGAGGGCATCCACCTGGTGGAAAGCGAAGAAGACGTGGCCCGCGTGCAGCCCGGCCAAACCGAAAAGCTCGCGGTGGTCACGCAAACCACCCTCAGCGTGGACGATGCGGCGCAAATCACGGCGGCCATCAAGGCGCGCTTTCCGCACATTCGCGAGCCGAAGCAGCAAGACATTTGCTATGCCACGCAAAACCGGCAAGATGCCGTCAAGGTCTTGAGCAAGGCGGCCGATCTGGTCATCGTGGTGGGCAGCCCCAGCAGCAGCAACAGCAACCGTCTGGCAGAACTG
>JAGOGU010000173.1 GCA_017996515.1 Allobrachymonas sp. | reverse complement strand
CCTCGATATTGCGCGCTCATCCACCTCCAAGGGCGAAACCCTGCTGGATACCATCGCCAACCTCAGCGCCATGGCCGCCGATATTTTTGTGGTGCGCCACAGCGAAAGCGGCGCGCCCTTTTTGATCGCGCGCAATGTGGCGCCCCATGTGCACGTCATCAACGCGGGCGACGGGCGGCATGCCCACCCCACACAGGGCCTGCTGGACATGTACACCATTCGCCATCACAAAGGCGATTTTTCGAACCTGAGCGTGGCCATTGTGGGCGATGTGCTGCATTCGCGCGTGGCGCGCAGCGACATCCATGCGCTGCGCACGCTGGGCTGCCCTGATATTCGCGTGGTCGGCCCCAAAACGCTGGTACCCGAAAACCTCTCTGGCATGGGCGTGCGCGTGTGCCACACCCTGCAAGAAGGCATTCGCGGCTGCGATGTGGTGATTGCGCTGCGCCTGCAAAACGAGCGCATGAATGGCGCGCTGCTGCCGTCGTCGCAAGAGTATTTCAAACGCTTTGGCCTGACGCCGCAGAGCTTGCAACATGCCAAGCCCGACGTCATCGTGATGCACCCCGGACCCATCAATCGCGGCGTGGAGATCGACTCGGCCGTGGCCGATGGCCCGCACAGCGTGATTTTGCAGCAAGTCAATTTCGGCATCGCCGTGCGCATGGCCGCCATGAGCATCGTTGCCAGCCACGACGCCTGACCCTCATCACGCCCCAGAAAGCACACAGCATGAATATCCTGATTCAAGGCGGCCGCGTCATCAACCCAGCCAGCGGCTTGGACACGCAGGCCGACATCGCCATTGCCAACGGGCGCATTGCGGCCATTGGCGATCTGCCCCGCGACTTTGCGCCTGATACCACCCTGCCCGCGCATGGCCGCTTGGTGCTGCCCGGCTTGGTCGATTTGGCCGCCCGCCTGCGCGAACCGGGCCCGCACGGTCACATGCTAGAGAGCGAAATGGCTGCCGCCACCCGCGGCGGCATCAGCAGCCTGGTGTGCCCGCCCGATACCGAACCGGTGCTGGATGAACCCGGCTTGGTGGAAATGCTCAAATTCCGCTCGGCGCGGCTGCAACAGGCGCGGCTGTTTCCGCTGGGGGCACTCACGCGGCAACTGCAAGGCGAGGCACTTACCGGCATGGCGGAACTGACCGAATCCGGCTGCATCGGCTTCAGCCAGGCCGACCTGCCCATCCAAAACACCCGCATCCTGCAACGCGCCATGCAATATGCAGCCACCTTCGGCTACACCGTTTGGCTGCGCCCGCTGGAACCATGGCTGGGCGCCGGCGTAGCCGCCAGCGGTGCATTGGCCACCCGCATGGGTTTAAGCGGTGTGCCCGTACTGGCCGAAACACTGGCCATCATGACCATTGCGGAGCTGATGGCCGCCACCGGCGCCAAAGTACATATCTGCCGCCTCTCCAGCGCCGCAGGTGTGGAACTGGTGCGCCAAACACGCGCGCGCGGCCTGCCCATGACGTGCGATGTCAGCATCAACAGCCTGCACCTGTGCGAAACCGACATCGGCTACTTCGACAGCCGCGCACGCCTGACACCGCCCTTGCGCAGCGTCAGCGACCGCGCCGCCTTGCGCGCCGCCCTGCGCGACGGCGTGATTGATGCTTTGGTCAGCGACCACACGCCCGTGGATGCCGACGAAAAAATCCTGCCTTTCAGCGATGCCACCCCCGGCGCGACCGGTCTGGAGCTGCTGCTATCGCTCGCGCTGCAATGGGCGCAAACCGACCAGATTGCGCTGCCGCAAGCGCTGGCAGCCGTTACCTACCGCCCGGCGCAAATTCTTGGCGCGGAGCTTGGCGCAAGCACTACAGCCAGCGCAACAAGTACAGATGCAGACAGCACAGGCAGCACCAATGTGCGCAAAGGCATTGGGCAATTGCTGCCCGGCGGCGTGGCCGACCTGTGCATCGTCGACCCCGACGCGCGCTGGCAAGTGAGCGAACACACCCTGCACAGCCACGGCAAATTCACCCCGTTTGAAGGGCAACTGCTTCCCGGCCGCGTCACCCACACACTGGTCGATGGCCGCATCGTGTTTGCGGCTGAAGCAAACGGATAAGCTGCACGGCAGACAAAAAACGCGGCACCGTAAAAGAAAGGCCAAACCGGCCTTTCTTTTTCCATCACCAACTAGATATCCAATTGGCATACCCAACCACACTCTTTGCTGCTCAATGTGGTGATGATTTTGTCGAGTTGGCGGCGCACATCAGGCGCGGATGCTTTTTGTGTTTCCTTAACCACAGCTATTATTTTTGCTCTCTCATCCAAAGGAATAAAAGACAAATATTGCTCAGAACTATCTGCCAATGCTTTGGCTAAATACAGTTTGTGCGCATGATTTATCTCTATTTGATTCAGCACCCGGAGCAAGCCTTCGTATATATTAAAAATTCCAGCCTTCATCTGCCTTATGCCTTGCAGCCGTATCTCAGTGATTTCCTCTTTCTTTAAAGAAGACATGATTTCAGAAGCTAGCGGAATAAGCCGAGCTGAACAATACACTGAAAATGGCAGAAATGCCATTGCTTCATTTTGATAAACGATGGAGTTTTTAGCAGCAAGGATCTGAAGAACCTCTATTATTTGTTGAGGATCTCTTGTATCCTGAAGAGCTTCTTTCACCCCGAACATCATGTAATGCATGAGTAGCTCAGTATTCTTCCTGCAAACAAGACTCAACTCCGCCACATCCTTTAACCCATATTTCCGCTTATGCAAAAATCTTTTATGATCAGAAAGGATTGAAAACAAATGCTCAGCCTTTGCGTCTGAAAGCCTGGGAACGCTGCCAGCAACAGCTTTTTGCTCTATTTGCTGTTGAAATTCTTGCGCGGCATCCCAATAAGCCTTCAGCCCATCGTCCGCATATGCCCAATGAGAAAAAAGAAGCACTGTGAGAGCAATGATTTTTTTATGATGTGGAATGGTTATAGATTTGAAGCAAAAATTATAGATTAATCACACAGAAAAAGATGAGCATCCCATTAACCGCAGAGCCATTTACGAGTCAGCAGTGCTGAGTACCTCTGCGCACGAGAACGCCTTTTCAAAAGCGCCAAACAAGGCGCTGTGAACAAAAGTGTTTAAGATTTTTTCTGACGCAGCAGCGTCAGCAAGCTGGAGGTATCCCAGCGGCCACCGCCTGCCGCCTGAACCTGGGCATAGAACTGATCCACCAGCGCCGTGACCGGCAGTTTGGCGCCGTTGTGGCGCGCTTCATCCAGCACGATCGCCAAATCCTTGCGCATCCAGTCCACGGCAAAGCCGAAATCGAATTGCCCTTGCAGCATGGTTTGGCCTCGGTTGTCCATCTGCCAGCTTTGCGCCGCACCTTGGCCAATCGCCGCCAGCACCGTGGGCATATCCAACCCCGCCGCTTCGCCAAAGGCAATAGCCTCGCTCAAGCCCTGCACCACCCCGGCAATGCAAATCTGGTTCACCATTTTGGCGAGTTGCCCACTGCCAACATCACCCATGCGTGTGCATGCCTTGGCATAAGCGGCGATCACCGGCGCTACGCGGTCAAACACGTTTTGTTCTGCACCGCACAGCACGGTGAGTTGCCCGTTTTCGGCACCCGCTTGCCCGCCGGAAACGGGGGCATCCATGAAGTGCACGCCACGCGCC
>JAGOGU010000026.1 GCA_017996515.1 Allobrachymonas sp. | reverse complement strand
GCCGCCGCGAAAGCTATGCCCACCTGCCCATGCCGCGCATGACCAACACCTATATGCTGGCCGGGCAGGATGAGCCGCAGGCCATTATCGGCAGCCTCAAGCGCGGCCTGTACGCCCGCAATTTCGGTGGCGGGCAGGTGGACATCACCAGCGGCAAATTCGTGTTTTCGGCCAGCCAGGCCTGGTGGGTCGAAAACGGCAAGCTGCAATATCCGGTGAAGGGTGCCACCATCATCGGCAACGGGCCGGACGCCTTGACGCGCGTCACCATGATCGGCAACGACCTGCAACTCGACAGCGGCGTGGGCACGTGCGGCAAAGAGGGTCAAAGCGTGCCGGTGGGCGTGGGGCAGCCCACCATGCGCATCAACGGCTTGACGGTAGGTGGCACGGCCTGAGATGAGAGTTGGTGCACGACCCGGCTCGGGGCGCTGGAAACCGTTTTGACCCTGTGTACCCCTCCCTGCAATACGTACCGCTGTACGGAACTTTGTGGGGCATGGCGGTCGCGTCCGACCGGGCCGATCCCTTGCTGCTGTCTGCCGAGGCAGTCGATACGCGCCTGGCGCAGCATGGCATAGGGCCACTCAAGCTCTACAACAGCGCGACGCGCCACGCCCTGCTGAGCCTGCTGCCTTTTGTGCAAGCGCTGCTGCGGCAAGATGCACGGCTCGATTGATGTGGGAGAAGAACTGTTGCCTCACACCACTCAGCCTTATCGGCTGGTGGCCGCGTAAAGCTGGATGTAATGACAAAACGGCAAGGTGATGCGCCTTGCCGTTTTTTTGTGTGCAAATCGCGTTTAAAGGTAGCCGGTTTCACACCAACGGCTGTTGGCCTTGTGCCTGTGGCGCAGATACGCCTAGATGGCGGTAGGCGGCCAGTGTGGCCATGCGCCCGCGTGGGGTGCGCTGCAAAAAGCCCTGCTGAATCAGGTAGGGCTCAATCACGTCTTCAATCGTGCCGGCTTCTTCGCCAATGCTGGCGGCGATGTTTTCCAGCCCCACGGGGCCGCCGTCGAAGCGGTGCACGATGGCTTCGAGTAGTTTGCGATCCATGATGTCGAAGCCTTGCGGATCCACATCGAGCATGGCCAAGGCTTTTTGGGCGATATCGAGCGTGATGTGGCCCTGGCCTTTGACGTCGGCGTAGTCGCGCACGCGGCGCAACAGACGGTTGGCAATGCGTGGCGTGCCACGGCTGCGGCGGGCAATTTCAAACGCGCCGGCTTCATCAGCGACAACGCCCAGCAGCCCGGCCGAGCGGGTGACGATGTGCGCCAGCTCTTGCGGCGTGTAAAACTCCAGTCGTGCCACAATGCCAAAGCGGTCGCGCAGTGGGTTGGTGAGCATACCCGCGCGCGTGGTGGCGCCGACCAGGGTAAAGGGTTGCAGGTCGAGCTTGATGGAGCGCGCAGCCGGGCCTTCGCCAATCATGATGTCGATCTGAAAGTCCTCCAGCGCGGGGTAGAGGATTTCTTCCACCACGGGGCTCAAGCGGTGGATTTCGTCGATGAAAAGCACATCATTGGCTTCGAGGCTGGTGAGCAGGGCGGCCAGGTCTTTGGGTTTTTCGAGCACAGGGCCGGAGGTTTGGCGCAGGTTCACGCCCAGCTCGTGCGCGATGATGTGGCTCAAGGTGGTCTTGCCTAGTCCCGGCGGGCCGAAGATCAGCACGTGATCGAGCGCCTCGGCCCGTTTGCGTGCTGCGCCGATGAAAATTTCCAACTGCTCGCGCACCTTTTGCTGGCCGACATATTCTTGCAGCAACTTGGGGCGCAGGGCGCGCTCCAGAGCTTCTTCCTGCGGTGTGGCTGCCGCGGCAGACACCATGCGCTGCGGGGCCGGGTCTATCTGGCTATGAAGGTTGTCGGTTTCAATGGCCATGAATTTCGGGGCAAAGCATGCCGCACAAGAAAAGAGGGTGAAAATTACTGTTGGATATGATACGCGGCCTCTTCTCTTGTACATGCGCTGCCGTGTGGAGTTGCTTTTGGTTTTGCAACGTAGGTTTTAATCTGGCGGTTCCGTGGTGCAACAGCATGTATCGATTACCCTAGGTGGACACGGTTTTTCAAGGCGCGACAGGCCTGGAAGGTAGGGGCAGCTTGTTTTTTCGGTACGATATAGGCCTGTCACAAGTATTTACCAGCCGGATTTTTGGGGCATTGTGCTGTAGCACCGAGACTTGGCTGGGCTGATGTTGTTTTATTTGAGGAGACTCTCTCATGGCAAATCGCGTGTTTTCTAAAACGACACTGGCGCTTTCCGTACTGGCTGTAGCCGGACTGAGCGCTTGCGGCCAATCGTCCGCGCCTGCAACTTCCGCCAGTGGTGCCAGTGCAGCGGCGTCTGCAACTGCAGCGGCAGGCAAAACGTTGGTGTATTGTTCGGAAGCCAGCCCCGAAGGTTTTGATCCCGGCATGTATACCAGTGGCAGCACGTTTGATGCCAGCGGCCATGCCATTTACAACCCGCTGGTGAGTTTCATCAACGGGACAACCGATGTGGAGCCTGCGCTGGCTGAAAAATGGGATATTTCCGAAGACGGCCTGACGTATACCTTTAGCCTGCGTCAGGGCGTGAAGTTCCACACCACCAAGGCCTTTACGCCAACACGCGACTTCAACGCCGACGACGTGGTCTTTACGTTTGACCGCATGTTCAACCCCGAAAATGCATATCGCAAAGCCCATCCGGCCGAGTTTCCTTATGCAGTCGATACGGGCTTGACCGAAAACGTGGCCAAGGTCGAGAAGGTGGACGATCACACCGTCAAGATGACGCTGAAAAAGCCCGACCCCGATCTGATCATCAAGATCGCCATGCCTTCGTTCTCCATCCTGTCGGCCGAATATGCAGAGAAGCTGCACAAGGAAGGCAAGTTTGCCCAGCTCAACCAGGACCCTGTCGGCACTGGCCCATTCGTGCTGGAACGTTACCAGAAAGACGCGCAAATCCGCTACAACGCCAACAAACAGTACTGGAAAGCGGGCTTCCCGAAAGTGGACAACATGATTTTCGCGATCACGACCGATGCGGCCGTGCGCTTCCAGAAAATGAAGGCGGGCGAATGCCACATCATGTCTTTCCCCAAACCCAACGATCTGGCCGCCATGCGTAATGATCCTGCGCTCAAAATGCTGCAGGCTCCGGGCTTCAACATTGGCTACCTGGGCTACAACATGAAAAAAGCCAATCTGGACAAGCTCGAAGTGCGCGAGGCGTTGGATATGGCCATCAACCGCAAGGCCATCATCGATGCCGTCTATCAAGGCGAGGCGCAAGAGGCTGCTAACCCCATGCCGCCGAGCCTGTGGGGCTACAACCCTTCGCTGAAGAACGCGCCGTATGACCCTGAAAAAGCCAAAGAGTTGCTGGCCAAAGCAGGCGTGCCCAATGGCTTTGAGCTGACACTGTTTGCCATGCCCGTGCAGCGGCCTTACAACCCCAACGCCAAGCTGATGGCCGAAATGATCCAGGCCGACTGGGCCAAGATCGGTGTCAAGGCCAAGATCGTGACGTACGAGTGGGGTGAATACCTCAAGCGCATCGGCAAGGGCGAGCACGATGCCACGCTCATCGGCTGGACAGGCGACTACGCCAGCCCCGATAACTTCCTGGGCGTTTTGCTGACATGTGCTTCGACTGAAACCAACAACTATGCTCGTTATTGCAGCAAGGAGTTTGACGAGCAGGTGGTGGGCGCGCGCAACAGCATGGATCATGCGAAGCGTACGGCCATGTATGAGCAGGCGCAAGTCATCTTCAAGCGTGACATGCCATGGACAACGATTGCACACTCGGTAATCAACCAGCCCATGCGCAAGGAAGTGGATGGCTTCAAGATCAGCCCGCTGGGTGATTACAGCTTTGAACAAGTCGGCTTGACCAACTAAGCTGGATAATTGAGGGCCCGCTTGCGATGACTCCAGGTTGTCGCAGCGGGCCATTGAGGTTTGTTCTCACTGTTCTTGCGGGTGCCTTGGCGCTCTGGCATCCATCAGCGCGACGAGCAGGGTGCGAGTCGGTCATCGTTTCTTGCCTATCGCTGCTGCCTCGGTTTGTGGCGCTGCGGTTTTGGTGTTGGCGCTGACGTTGCACAATCGGTGTTGTTTGGATGCTGCTGCATCTTCCGTGCAAAGCCGGCCAAGAGCGGTGTGAACAGACTTTGTGTATTTTTTTTGCACGACGCGTAAGCGGCGCGCAGCCATACGAACTATTTTTGATGGCCCCACCTGTATAGAGGGGCCTTTTGCCCATGTTTTCTTACCTGTTTCGTCGATTGCTCATTCTGGTGCCAAGCTTTTTGGGCCTGACTTTGGTGACTTTCACATTGATTCGACTCATTCCAGGCGATCCGGTTGAGGTGATGATGGGCGAGCGCAACCTGGATCCTGCCATGCACGCCGCCGCTTTGGAGCGTTTGGGATTGAACAAGCCCTTGTATGCGCAGTATTTCGACTATGTCACCAGCCTGTTGCAGGGCAACTTGGGCATGTCCGTCGTGAGCCAGCGCAGCGTGTGGGAAGAGTTCAAGGCTTTGTTCCCGGCCACGCTGGAACTGGCGCTGGTGGCCATGCTGATCGCCAGCGTATTGGGTTTGATTGTGGGCATGATTGCCGCTATGCGACGGGGCAGCGTTTTCGATCACGGCGTGATGGGTGTATCGCTCACAGGCTATTCCATGCCCATTTTCTGGTGGGGTTTGCTGTTGATCATGCTGTTTTCGGTCAAGCTCGGCTGGACGCCGGTTTCCGGCCGGATTGATTTGTTGTATGACGTGCAGCCGCATACCGGTTTCATGCTCATTGATGCGTGGCTGGCCGAGCGGGCGGATCCCGGAATGAACCAGGGTGCATGGATCAATGCCGTCAAGCACCTGATTCTGCCTGCCGTGGTGCTGGCGACCATTCCTTTGGCGGTGATTGCCCGCATGACGCGCTCTTCCATGCTGGAGGTGCTGCGCGAAGATTACGTGCGCACCGCACGCGCCAAAGGCCTGTCACCATTGCGTGTGGTGGTGGTGCATACCCTGCGCAATGCCCTGATTCCGGTGCTGACCGTGATCGGTCTGCAGGTGGGCACTTTGATGGGGGGCGCGGTGTTGACCGAAACCATCTTTTCGTGGCCAGGCATTGGCAAATGGCTGATTGATGCCATTTCGCGGCGCGATTATTCCGTGGTGCAAAACGGCATTCTGCTGGTGGCGCTGCTGGTGATTCTGACCAACTTCGTGGTGGATATTCTGTACGGTGTCGTCAATCCACGCATTCGCCACGCAAAATAAAAACAATCCGGAAACGTCTTCAAACATGAGCCAGACCAGCAGTACCATTTCCCGCGTGCCCGCTTCCACCATTGCCGAAGAAGCACCTGCCGTTCTTTCGCCATGGCGCGAGTTTGCCCAGGCCTTTTTGCATAACAAGGGAGCCACGCTGGGGCTGATCTTCATGGTGTGCATGGTGCTGCTGGCGATTTTTGCGCCTGTTGTGGCGCCGCATAGTCCGATCGAGCAATACCGCGATGCCATTGCGCAACCGCCCGCGTGGCAGGCAGGAGGTTCGTGGAAGTTCATCCTGGGCACCGACGAAGCGGGTCGCGATTTGCTCAGCCGCCTGATTTTTGGCGCGCGCACATCGTTGCTGGTGGGCATGTTTTCGGTACTGGCCGCCTTGTTGCCGGGCGTGATTCTCGGCCTGTTGGCCGCGTTTTTCCCGAAGGTGATTGGTGCAGGCATCATGCGCTTGATGGACATCATGATGGCCCTGCCTTCTCTGCTGCTGGCCGTGGCCATCATGGCCATTTTGGGCCCGGGCCTGAACAACGCCATTTTTGCCATTGCCATCGTTTCTTTGCCGGGCTATGTGCGCTTGGCCCGTGCCTCGGCCATGACAGAGTTGAACCGTGATTACGTGATGGCCTCGCGCGTGGCCGGCGCGGGGCTGCTGCGGCTGATGTTTGTGACGGTGTTGCCCAACTGCATGGCGCCGCTGATCGTGCATGGCACCATGAGCTTTTCTTCGGCCATTCTGGATATTGCGGCTCTGGGCTTTTTGGGGCTGGGTGTGCAGCCACCCACACCGGAATGGGGCACCATGCTGGCTTCTGCACGTGATTACATCAGCAACGCCTGGTGGATCATCACCATGCCGGGCGTGACGATTTTGTTGTCGGTGCTGGCCATCAACCTGATGGGGGACGGTTTGCGCGATGCGCTGGATCCCAAACTCAAGCGCGTTACGTAATAGACAACCATGTTTGACTGCGAGTGAGACATCGTTGTTTGGGAAACGGTAGGGCGGCATGGGCCGACAGATGTTTTGGATATTTTTTATTTTTTGCCTGGAGTTTTGTGGCTTGCTGGTGTGAGCGGCAATAACGCCTTGGAATGTTCGTATGGCATTGCTTGAAATTGAAAACCTCTCCGTGGCTTTTGGCTCTGGCAAAAGCTGGTTTCGCGCTGTGGAAGGGGTGAGCCTTTCTGTGAACGAAGGCGAGGTGCTGGGCGTGGTGGGCGAATCCGGCTCGGGTAAGTCGGTCACGATGATGGCGGTCATGGGTTTGCATGATGGATACGCGCGCATCACGGCCGATCGGATGGAGTTCAACGGCAAATCGCTGTTGACGATGTCTCCGCGCGAACGCCGCCAGATCATCGGCAAAGACATTTCCATGATCTTTCAGGATCCGATGACTTCGCTCAACCCCAGCTACACCGTGGGCTACCAGATTGGTGAAGTACTCAAAGTGCACCAGGGTCTGCGTGGCGATGCATTGCGCAAGCGCGCCTTGGAGTTGATGGAGTTGGTGGAAATCCCGGCGGCAGCCGAGCGGCTATCGGCCTATCCGCACCAGCTCTCCGGTGGCATGAGCCAGCGCGTGATGATCGCCATGGCGCTGGCGTGTACGCCTCGGTTGCTGATTGCCGACGAACCCACCACCGCGTTGGATGTGACCATTCAGGCCCAGATCATGGATTTGCTGTTGCGCCTGCAAAAAGAGCAGGGCATGGCGTTGGTGCTCATCACGCACGATCTGGCCGTGGTGTCTGAAGTGGCGCAGCGCGTGGCTGTAATGTATGCCGGCGAGGTGGTGGAGCAGAACCAGGTGCCCGGAATTTTCGAGCGCCCGCAACATCCCTATACCCGAGCCTTGCTGCAGGCCATCCCCGATTTTGCTGCCGCAGGCAGCCGATTGGCTTCACTGCCTGGCATTGTGCCCGGTCAGTACGACCGACCAGCAGGGTGCTTGTTGGCGCCACGTTGCCCCATTGCGCGGGAACGGTGTCATGCAGAGCATCCGGACTTTACGGGCACGCGTGAATGGGGTGTGCGTTGCTTCACCCCCTTGAATCAGGAGCACGCCGCATGACGACGCAGCACACTCAAGTTCCGCCCACCCCTCCATCTGGTGAGGCGCCTTCGGCGGCTTCCTCCGCTGCTGCCGTTCCTGTCTTGCAGGTGCACGATTTGATGCGCCATTACGAAGTGTCACGCGGGCCTTTGCGACCCAAGGCGATGGTGCGAGCACTCAACGGGGTCAGTTTTGAGCTGCATAGAGGCAAGACCTTGGCTGTGGTGGGCGAATCGGGCTGTGGCAAATCGACGCTGGCACGCCAACTCACCCTGATCGAGCAACCGTCTGGCGGCAGCATTCTGTTTGATGGCGTGGATGTTTCCCGTGCAGCGGCAAATGATCGGCAAGCGCTGCGTCGCAAAGTGCAGATGGTGTTTCAAAACCCTTATGCCTCGCTCAATCCGCGCCAGAAAATCGGTCGCCAACTGGCTGAGCCTTTGGTTATCAACACAAACATGTCAGGCAGCGAGCGCGACGCGCGGGTTGCTGAAATGTTGTCCACGGTGGGGTTGCGCCCAGAGTATGCGCGCCGCTATCCGCATATGTTCTCGGGTGGGCAGCGTCAGCGTATCGCCATTGCGCGGGCCATGATGCTCAAGCCCGACATTCTGGTGGCGGACGAGCCGACATCTGCGCTGGATGTATCCATTCAGGCGCAGGTGCTGAACCTGTTCATGGATTTGCAGCAAGAGCTGCACACGGCCTATGTGTTCATTTCGCACAACCTGGCGGTGGTGCAGCACGTGGCGGACGATGTCATGGTTATGTACCTGGGCCGCGCGGTAGAAACAGGCCCCAAAACGGCCATTTATGCCCAGCCTTTGCACCCTTATACCAAGGCCCTGCTGTCGGCCTCACCCAGCATCCACGCCAGCGAACGGCGCAAAACCATCCGCATCCAAGGGGAGTTGCCCAACCCGCTCAATCCGCCCAGTGGCTGTGCTTTCCACAAGCGCTGTCCGCATGCGCAAGAGCAATGCCGCGAGCAAGTCCCCGAGTTGCGTCCGCTGCAAGGGCGTATGGTGGCATGCCACCGCGCCGAAGAAATTGCCTAAGCGCAGCTTCAACCGTGCTGCGCTGCGTGCTCTTGTGCACGGGAGTGTGCAAAGAGCGATGGATAAAGCAGCCCTTGCAATCTGATCGGCTTTGTCTTTGTCGTGAGAGGATGCTGCTGCGACAGCGGCAAGATGATGAGGGTGTTTGTGTGACATTTCTCACGGATGCGCGCAGCAACTCAGGGCAATATGCCTGCAAGGGTCGAGTGCGCAGTGGTTTCTGCGCGCATTGGAAACTAGAATGCGCAAGTAGTCTTTGTAACATTTCGGCATTTGCGGTAGAGGCGTATTTACAGCTTTGGGCCATGCAGGTGGTGAACCCTTTTCAGGGAGTTGATCGTGCAGATCAAAGTATTGGGCGCTTCGGGCGGAATAAATGCCGGTATCCATACAACGGCATTCTTGCTGGATGGAGATACCCTGATTGATGCGGGCACGGGTGCGTGCAATTTGCCCTTGGCGGTACAGCAGGGTATTGAGCAAGTTTTTTTGACGCATGCGCATCTGGATCACATCGTGGGCTTGCCCATGCTCGCGGAAGGCGTGCTGCGCCATCGAATGGAAAATGATTTGCCTCCCATCAAGGTTTATGCGCGCGCCGAGGTGCTGAACAGCGTGCACCAGCATATTCTCAATGGCCATATCTGGCCGGACTTTACCTGTCTGCCCAGCGCGACGCATCCGATGCTGGAGTTGGTGCCGATGGAAGTAGGCAGCAGCATCGCCTTGTCGGGTGGGCGGTTCATCGAGGCCATTCCTGCCGTACACAGCGTACCCTCTGCAGGTTTTGCCGTGCATCAAGGCGACGACACATGGGTCTTTACGGGGGATACAGGGCGCAATCCTTTGCTGTGGCAATTCGTCAGTCAACTGCCGCGGCAGGGGCGGAGCTTGCGCTGGCTGGTCACCGAATGCACTTTTGCCGATGATGATCAAGCCTTTGCCGATTTGACGGGACATTACACCGCGCATAGTCTTGCGCAGGATTTGGACGAGCATTTGCACAGCGGGGGGTTTGAGTTGTACCTGAGCCATCTCAAGCCTTGCGACAAGGCTGCCATCGTGCGGGGGCTGGATGTGTTGCGCTTGAAGACGAAAGAAAAAGGATGCCAGCTACATTTGCTGCAAGAAGGGCATGTGTTTTCAACGGAAGCGGCTTGAATAAATAAGTGGCCGACAGCAGAACACGTTGCCAGTTCCCCGTTCCTGCATGTATCGGCATGCCTGCGCGGTTTGCACCGAAAGACACCTGATCATGCAAGATCCACATATGCGCATAAACCCCTAGCGGGCATGATTCCAAATCGGGTTATCGTATGCTCCGCGGACGCGATTCGTATCCATTTTCATTTTGCGCAAACAATGATAGATTCAGCGCAGTCTGCACGCATAAAATATGCGCTGGCATTGCGGGATTTGTTTTTCCGGGATGAACGTGCGTATTGGCAGGGTCGCCCCGCATACCAATTGGGGCAACTTGGTCAGTGCATAACCTTGAGGAGCCAGCATGCAGCCGCAAAACGGTTGATTGTGATGCTTCCTCGCCCATCTGATTCACATGACAGAGGCTTTTGATGAAACGTGCAATTCTTTCCAAAACTACATTGGCGCTAGCCGTTCTGGCTCTGGGCGTTACAGCCTGTGGCGATAAAACTGCGCAACAATCCGCTGCAGCCAGTGCATCAAGTGATGCGGCGTCGGCTCCTGCTGTCGCGCGCTCTGCCGATACCCTTGCAAAAATCAAAAGCAGCGGCGTGGTGAATCTGGGGGTGCGCGATTCTTCAGGTCTGGGCTTCAGCATTGGCGGCGGCAAGTATGTGGGTTTCCACACCGAAATGGCCGAGCGCATCGTGGACGATCTGAAAAAAGAACTCAACGCGCCCGACCTCAAAATCAACTACCAGGTCATTACCTCGCAAAACCGCATTCCGCTACTGCAAAACGGCACCATCGACTTTGAATGCGGCTCGACCACCAACAACGCCACACGCCAGAAAGACGTGGACTTTGCCGTGACGACCTATGTGGAAGAAGTGCGCGTGGCCACACGTGCCGATGCCAACATCAACAGCGTCAAAGATCTGGCCGGCAAAACGATTGCGACCACCACTGGCACGACTTCGGTGCAGCATTTGCGCAAACACGAGCGCGCAGCAGGCTTGCAGTTCAAGGAAGTGATGGGCAAAGACCACGCCGAGAGCTTCCTGCTGCTGGAAACAGGCAAGGCCGATGCTTTCGTGATGGACGCCTCCATCTTGGCGGCCAACATTGCCCGTTCGCGCAATCCGCAAAACTTCAAGATCGTAGGGGAAGTGCTGTCGGTTGAGCCGATTGCGTGCATGCTGCCCAAAGGCGACGTCAAATTCAAGGAGGCCGTGGACAACAGCATCAAACGCCAAGTGGCTGATGGCTCGCTGGAACAGCTGTATAACAAATGGTTCATGCAGCCCATTCCTCCGAACAACGTCACGCTGAATCTGCCCCTGTCGGCCAGCACCAAAGAGGCGTGGGCCAATCCGAACAACAAACCCATGGAAGAATACGCGCAGAAATAAGCAAGATTGCAGCAGGCAAAACGCTCCGGGGCACGGAGCGTTTTGCGTCGCAGTATGTTTGGAATGGAGTTGTCTTAAGACGGTGCGTATCACTTAAGACGGTTTAACCAACCGGAGAATGCCCTATGAGTTGGGACTGGCAGGTTTTCTGCAAAGACACCGTCACCGGCGAAACAGTGCAAGGCTGTTTCGGGCGCGGCGATGATTACACGTATCTGAACTGGATGTTCAAAGCCTGGGGCTGGACGGCTGCCGTCTCGGCTGGCGCCTTGCTGTTGGCGCTGGCGGTTGGCGCCATCATAGGTGTGTTGCGCACGTTGCAGCAAGACCGCGCCAGTGGCCGCATCCTCAATCGTTTTGGCGCAGCCTGGGTCGAGCTGTTCCGCAATATTCCGCTGCTGGTGCAGATCTTTATCTGGTACTTTGTGCTGCCAGCACTTTTCCCTTTCTTCAAACAGTTGCCTAGCTTCGTGTTGGTCGTTTGCGCTTTGGGTCTTTTCACTTCGGCGCGGATTGCCGAGCAGGTGCGCGCAGGCATTCAGTCGCTGCCACGTGGTCAGCGTTATGCAGCCCAGGCGCTGGGCATGAGCACCTGGCAAACCTATCGCTATGTGTTGATGCCCATGGCTGTGCGCATCATCCTGCCGCCATTGACCAGTGAGTCGATGAACCTGGTGAAAAACTCGTCGGCCGCGTTTGCCGTATCCATTGCCGAGCTGTCGCAGTTCGCCATGCAGGTGGGTGAGGAAACTTCGCGTCCCATCACTGTGTATCTGGCGGTCACGGTGCTGTATGTCATCACGGCGCTCCTTGTCAACCGCGTGCTGGGCTTTATCGAGAAGCGCACCCGCGTGCCTGGCCTGATCGCAGCCAGCAGAACGCCAGGAGGTCGATAATGGCAGAACTTGATTTCAGCTTCGTCACCTGGCAGTTCGTGCAGGACTATCTGCTCAAGGGTTTGTACTTCACCCTGTTTCTGACCAGTGTTGCCACCATTGGCGGCATTTTCTTCGGCACCATTCTGGCGCTGATGCGCCTGTCTGGCACCAAGTTTCTGGAAATACCAGCCTCCATCTACATCAATGGCATGCGCTCCATTCCCTTGGTGATGGTGATTTTGTGGTTTTTCCTCTTGGTGCCGCCGAGCTTTTACAGCATGATCGGGGTGCCCACTACGTCCCGGGCGGAAGCATCGGCCATCATCACCTTCATTGCGTTTCAGGCGGCTTATTTTGCCGAAATCGTGCGGGCGGGTATCCAGTCCATTCCGCACGGGCAGGTCAATGCAGGTTTTGCGTTGGGCATGACCTATGGCCAGAACATGCGGCTCGTCGTTTTGCCGCAGGCTTTCCGTAACATGCTGCCGGTGTTTTTGACACAGGTCATCATCTTGCTGCAGGATACGTCTCTGGTATTTGCCATCGGGGCCTACGATCTGTTCAAAGGGTTTGACAATTCTGGCAAGCTGTTTGGCCGCACCATCGAGAGCTATCTGATTGCAGCCGTGGTGTATTTCGTGATCTGCTATGGGCTGTCTTACATCGTCAAACGCATCAACCAGAAAATTGCCATCATCCGTTAATACGGGCCGTAAAGGAATACACAATGATTGAAATCAAAAACGTGAGCAAGTGGTATGGCACCATGCAGGTACTTAACGATTGCTCCGCCCATATTCACAAAGGCGAGGTGGTCGTAGTCTGCGGCCCTTCCGGCTCCGGTAAATCCACGCTGATCAAGACCGTCAATGGCCTGGAGCCGATTCAAAAAGGCGAAATCACGGTCAACGGCATCAAGATCAATGATCCCGCAACCGATCTGTCCAAGCTGCGCAGCCACGTGGGCATGGTGTTTCAGCACTTTGAGCTGTTTCCCCATCTGTCGGTTACCGAGAACCTGACCATCGGCCAAGTCAAGGTCTTGGGTCGCAACCAGACCGAAGCCAAAGAGCGCGGCCTCAAAATGCTGGATCGCGTGGGTCTGCTGGCGCACAAGGACAAATTCCCCGGCCAGCTCTCGGGAGGTCAGCAGCAGCGCGTGGCCATTGCGCGGGCGCTCTCC
>JAGOGU010000172.1 GCA_017996515.1 Allobrachymonas sp. | reverse complement strand
CGCAGCGTGCGGTCGGGGTTTTCGGCCCAGTGCTGCTGCGGCTCTTCGAATGCGCTGTTGATGATGAGGGAGGTGGGGGTCGTCATGCGTCGTGCGGTTCCATCTTTCAGGCTTTCAGGCTTTCAGAGCCAGTTTTCCACCTTCAGGCCACGGATGCGGGCGAACTCCCGGGTGTTGTTGGTGACCAGCGTCAGCCCCAGGGCGCAGGCGTGCGCGGCAATCAGCAGATCGTTGCTGCCGATGGGCTGTCCCGCCGCTTCCAGCTCGGCGCGGATGCGGCCGTAATCGCCATCGGCCGGCAAGTCCAGCGCCAGCACGGGAATCGTCGCCAGTATCGCCTGCACCTTGGCCAGCAGCCGGGGTGACCCCTTCTTGGCGCAGCCATAGCGCAGCTCGGCGGCCACCACGATGCTGGTGCAAATGCCCTTGGCGCCCAGTTGCGCGATGCGCTGCGCAGCCGCCCCGGACGGGTCGCGGATCAGGTCGCTGATGATGTTGGTGTCCAGGAGGTAGCCGTTCACGGCAGATCCTCGGGCTGGACAGGAGCATCCTCGATGGTCGGAAACTGATCCTCGGGTGCCAGCGGCGGCTCCTTGCGCCACTCGGCCAGCAGTTCCACGATGTTGGTGGGGCGTGACACCGGCTCGATGATCAGCTTGCTGCCTTCGCGGTGAATCAGCACGCGATCGCCCGGCAGCTCAAATTCCACCGGAATGCGCACCGCCTGGCTGCGGTTGTTGCGAAACAGCTTGGCCTCTTTGGGCCTGGGGGACAAGGTTGGGGCAGTCATGGCAACTCCTTGGCATATGCAAATAAGTATATGCCTTGAAGGCGGTGATCACGAGCCATGGACTACAGCGCGTGCTGGCAAATGCGCATCAGCCACAGCCGCTGTAAACCGATACCCGGCGGCTGCGCAACCTGGGGCAGCAGGGCCGTGGTGCCGGCATTCAAATGACCACCCTGCTCGAAGGTAGCCCCATGCCGCGCAGAGCCAGCATGCGCGCCTCTCGGCTACCGGCTCGGATCGCCACGTTCGCGCTCGCCAGCCAGTGGTAGGGGCGCAGCCCTTGTTGTGCACCGGTATCGGTAAGCGCCTTCAGCTCCCTGAAACTGGGTTGTTGCAGTTTGGCCTGCAACCAATCGAGCTTCGCCAGTATCTTTTTGACTTCTCCGGTGCTGGCGGCCGAATGCGGCTCCACCCACAGCGCCAACTCCGGCTGCCCAGGCAGCGCCACGCCCATGCCAAAGTCCCAGCGTGCTGTCGTGGGTTCGGCCTTTTTGAAGGCCGCGTCCATATCCACACTGCCGGTAAAGCGCGTTTTGGCAGTCTTGCCCTCGATGGCATCGCGGTAACGCCCTTGCACAGCCGTTTTGCCGGGTTGAACTGGCAGGGCGGCGGCCTTGGCGGCCTTTTCAAATGCTGTGGACGCTGTTGGTTTTTGGGGGGTGGCCGACTTCATTGCGCTGGCGTCTCCACCGGTGCTGCGGCCACCCCGGGGTTAGCGCGGCGCTTGCGCGCCGGCCGGCTGGCGGCGCGGTTGACTACATCCGCAATCACCTCGCCCGTGCGGCTGGCAAAACCCACCAGGCCGCCCCATTCGGCCTCTGCGGCTTCATCGGCCATGGGGCTCAGCTTGGATATGTCCTGCACCGCGTTGGCGCGGTTGAAAAAGTACACGCGCAGGTCTTTCTTCAGCACCGCCGCGCCCAGCTCCTTGGCGTAGGCGCTGGCATTCAGGTTCAGCAGCCGGCGCACGTCCGCCTCGGTGCCGCCCAAGCGCTTGAACTCCTGCAGCGCCCACACCAGATCCAGCACTACCGGCGAATGGGTGGACAGCACCACCCGGTAGCCGCGGCGCAGCAACTCCAGCACCAGTAACAGCACCGCCTCAATGCCCTGGGGGTGCAGGCCCATCTCGGGCTCCTCGATCACCACCCACTCGATGGCATCGCGCCGCGTTGTGCCGCCCGCCGGGCACAGCCAGTACAGGCCCAGCAGCAGCGGCGTGAACTCGCGCTGCCCGGCCGACCAGGCGGTGTAGGGCAGGCCCTCGGCGTGGCCCGGCACTTTCAGAACCAGGCGCTTGGTGAAGTCCTTGGCATCAACGGCCAGCCTGGCAGCGCCGTACAGGTGCTCGGTGATCGGGCGGCGCAGCGTGTCGTTCAGCCGGTTGGCTTGCGGAAACAACTCCCCCTTGGCGCCAAACTCGTTTTGCAGCAGATCGTGCACCGCATCGCTGAAATAGCGCAGCGTGAACGGGTCGCCGTAGTTGAACTGGCCAAAGTTCTGCGTCACCCCGCTGGCCAGACTCATCACCCGCTGCGCCGGGATGAAAAACAGCGATTCCTGGCGCTGCTTGGCTTTACTGGGACGCGCCAGTTCGGGCAGCGCGCAGTCTTTGCCATTCCATTGCAGCCGGGACTTTCCCGCCTGCCACGCCGCCGCCATGCCCTTGCCAAAGTAGCCGCCCAAAAAGGCATCGGCATTGCCGTTGAAGACCACGTTGTGGTGCTTGAACGTGTCGTGGATGGCATTGCGATCGAGCACCAACTTCAGCGTCTGCAAAAGAATGCTTTTACCCGTGGCCTGGGGGCCGACGATCACGGTCAGATCGCCAAACGTCACATCGGCCGCCTGGATCGGCCCCACCTGCCGCATGATCAGCCGGTTTTTCTTGCGTGTCGCCATCACCGTTCTCCTTGCGCTCTCTCGGGCAGCTTGATCACCTTCAGCGACTCAATCCCCCGGTCGTCCACGATCTTCACCGCCACCTGCCGATTCGGCCCGGTGGCAAACGGCAGCGACAGCGTGCCGGTGAAGGCCTGCAAAAGCCCCTCGTCCAGCTCGGCGCGGATGTCTTTTTTGAGCTTCATCCAGCCCTCGTCCTTGCCCGCCATGGGGAAGAACACCTGGTGCGGGAACAGGCTGCGGCCGTCGTAGTCGGTGTCGAGCTGCCAGGCCGCGATCTTGCCCTTGCCGCCCGAGACCAGTTCGCCCTTGGCCGTGTCGAAGTAGTCAAAGCCGTTCACCTCCACCTGCCACAGCCCGTCCTGGGCGGGGGTCAGCAGCACGTCGGGCTGGCCCATCAGCCAGAAGCTCTGGTTGCTGGCGCGCGCCTTCTTCAGGTCTTCGGTCAGCAGGTCGGTGTTCATCTGCACCTTCAGCGCCGTGATGCCCTTGAGCGCGTCGATGTCCTTGGCCGCCTCGGGGTCGAAGGCGAAGGCGCAAAACACGATCATCTTGGGCAGCGGGAACAGCGCGCCGGCCTCATCGAGCGCGCGCTCCACCTGGCGCTGCTCCAGCGCGCCATGCTCGGGGCCAAAGCTGACCACCACGCGCTCGCCGGTGTCGAGATTGCCGCTGGCGTGCAGGTGCGCGGTAGAGGGCAAGACTTCGAGCTCGGCAAAGCGCAGCATCTGCCCGCCCTTGCCGCGAATGCCCGTCTTGAGCAGCTCGTCGCGCCAGGCGTGCTGGCGGCTGGTGTGGCCGCTGCGGGCCAGGGAGTTATCAGCCAATTCGGCCGCCAGCGCTTGTCCCGCCTGCGCTGGCAGCTCCTCTAATGAGAGTACGGTGGGAAAGGGCACCGCCTCCACCGTGAAGGGGCCGCACACGCGCAGGCGGGCCTTGTCGCGCTCGGGCTGGTCGTACAGGGTTTCGCTGTCGGCGTTGTCGGCAATGCTGCGGTC
>JAGOGU010000171.1 GCA_017996515.1 Allobrachymonas sp. | reverse complement strand
CCATGCTCTACTTCAAAGCCCTGGTGGACGGCCTGGACGACATGCCCGCCGCCAACCCCGCCACCCGCGCCCGGCTGGATGCCGAGGCCGCCGCCATCGGCTGGCCCGCCATGCACGCCCGGCTGGCTGCGGTAGATCCTGTCACCGCCGCCCGCCTGGCCCCCAACGACAGCCAGCGCATTCAACGCGCCCTGGAAGTATGGGAGAGCACAGGCCAGCCTTTGTCGGCCTTTCACAAATCAAAAACAAGAGCTGTTACCGCAGGCCCCATATGCGAAAATGGCCTTTTTTCTTTAGAACCTGAAAACCGCACCTGGCTGCACGAGCGCATTGCCCAGCGCTTTGATGCCATGCTGGCCGGCGGTTTTTTGGATGAAATGCAGCACCTGCGCCAACGCGGTGATTTGCATTTGGACTTGCCCAGCATGCGCTGCGTAGGCTACCGCCAGGCGTGGGAGGCACTGGACGATGCCGCCGCCAGCGGCCAGCCGGTGAACCTGCCCAGCCTGCGCGAAAAAGGCATTGCCGCCACGCGCCAACTGGCCAAGCGACAAATCACTTGGCTGCGTTCCATGCCCCAGCGCCAGGCCATTGCCTGCGATGCGCCAGGGGCCGAGCAGCAATTGGTGCGCGCCGCACTGGCGCTGGTGGCAAACGCCCAAGCTCTGTAAAAACCTGTTAGCAATCTCTACGAGGGTGTGCAGCAGCCACCCCGCGCGGAGATCACAAACACGTTCTTAGAACGTGTTCACGAACTTAAAGATTCAACAGCGCCTTCTCCAGTTGCTGCTGAAATCGCTCAGCATCGCCCAGGGCATGGGCATTGAGTAGCGCCAGCTTCACCAAGAACAGTTCACGCTTGTCCGCACCAGCGCGGTCGATGGCTTGGGCCAGATGGTCGTACACGATTTCCAGGCCATCCAGGCTCAGGGCAGAGGTAGGGGTTGTCATTGTGGAGTGCTCCTTCGATTGCATTGGTTCTTGGTTCTTAAATCATGGCCAGTGCGGCCTGCAGGCGCGTGGCATCCAGCGTCAGCCAACGGGCGCTAACGTGTTGATCCGGGCGCAGCAGGTAGGCTGCGCCATCGGCCTGCACACCATAACGGCGACGTATCTGGCCATTGGCATCTGCCAAGGTCAGATCCGCCCCAGCCACCGCTTGCGCTGCCCCAACAGCCGTCACACGCAGCACCAGACCACGTGCGCGGGCACCCTCGACCACCGCCAGCAAAGGCGCTGGCAGAACATGGTCCTGGGTGAAGTACAGCAGATCAAAGCCACCCCCCAAGTGATCCAGCAGGTAGTCATTGGCGCCCAGGCGCACGTTTTGCGGTGGTGCGCCATGCGCCGGGCCAGCGGTGAACAAGGCATTGTCATCACCTGGGCTGTTGAGCGCGGAGTGGCTGTACGCATGCGGTCGTGAGGTGCGCCAGTGGTAGAGCGGGCGCACAAATTCCTCGGTCAATGACAGCGATAGCACGGCATCGCGCAGCAGGGCAAAGCCACCCGCCGGCGGCGCCATGAAGCGCGTGCTCTTGCCCGCTTCGTCAATAATTTCCCGTGCTGCATCCACGCGCTCGGCGCTGTAGTTGGCCAGCAACTTGCCGCCGCCCAGCCCTTTGATGGTGTAGGCCAGATGCCAAGCCAGCGATTGCGCATCCTGAAAACCGGTGTTGGCCCCACGCACGCCAAAAATAGGAAGCAGGTGGGCGGCATCCCCCACAAACAAAATATTGCCGTGAACATAGTCCGGCAGTGTCAGGGTGCGGGCGGAGTACACGGAGCTCCAGTCCATCTCCCATGGCGTGCCCCCAAAACCGATCATTTCTAGCTGCGCATCAATGCGTGCCTTCAATGACGCAGGGCGCAATGCTTCTTCCGGGGTTTCGCCTTGGGGCAGTTGGTAATCTATGCGCCAGATGCCATGCGGTTCGCGGTGCATCAAGATGGTGTTACCAGGGTTCCAGTCCGGATCGAAGTAGGCCAGCCGCTCAGTAGGAAGAGGCAGGTCGATCCGAATGTCGGCAATCACAAAAAAACCTTCGTAAGAAGCCCCTTCCATCATCAAGGAGCGTGCCTCACGGATGGAGGAGCGCCCTCCATCAGCGGCCACCAGCCAGTCGGCCTCAAGGGTGTACTCTCCCTCGGGGGTATCCACGCAAACGCTGGCGTAGCCATCATGCTGCGTCACCGCTCCGGCCTTGTTCCCCCAGCGAAAATCAATCAATGCATTGGCAGCGCAGGCTTCGTACAAATACTGCTCCATGTACTGCTGCTGAACGTTGAGCATGGGGTAGTAACGGTCATCTTCGTCGTATGGCGCTTCCATGCGAAAGCACAGTTGATTGCGATAGAACGAATTACCAAAACGCCAGGGCAGACCAGCGGCAGTCATGCGTTCGGCCACGCCCACTTGCTGCAAAATTTCCATCGAACGGCGTGTAAACACAATCGCCCGACTGCCCTGGGAGAATTGCAATTCCGCATTCAGCACCACACTGGCAATGCCGTGGCGGGCCAGCTCTAGGGCCGTCACCATTCCTGCCGGGCCAGCGCCGACAATCACTGCACGCTGACGCGCTTGCGGGCCATGGGCCGAAGGCAGCCAGGGGGCGAACACCTCATAGGGGTAATAAATAGATGGGCGTGGTTCAGAAGTGGGTTGATGCATGGTGTCTCCAAGTAAAAAAGCTAAAAAATTGCCAAAGAAAACCGCCCAACCGCTCAGCCGAGGGAGTCGTGGTTATGGGCGATCAGGCGATCGAGAAAAACACTGAGTTGATGCAATTCAGTCTGGTCCAGGCAGCCGAAAATCTCGCGGTTGCGCCGCAGCACGAGGGCATCTGTCCGATCGCAGCGCTCACGACCCTCAGGGGTAAGGGTTAAAACCACCCCTCGGCCATCGGCCACGCTCTCAACTTTGCTGACCAACCCCTGCGACACCAGCGCCTGCGCTGCCCGACTGGCCTGGCTTTTATTCAAATTGGACAGCTGCGCTAAATCCTTAACGGACAGGGGCTCAAACTGCCCAATAGTCATCAGGCAACGGCCATCGCTCAGCGAAAGAGCGGTCTCCTCGATATAAGACTGCTGGCTTAATGCATCCGTCAACTTGCTCAGCATGTGCAGCCGATAAGTAAACATCCGATGAAGTGGCACTTCAAACAGATCGCTGGGTGCGGCTTCGGCAGCAGCGGTGGTTGTGGTGGTCATTTCAGTTCTGCACCTGCGTTTGTGGCGTTCGGAAGTGCGAAGTATTTTTCAAATTAGTTGCAAGCGCAACTAAAAACCCCACGAGATAGTTGCACATGCAACCAAATCCATGGTTCAACAATCCAAAAAAAATGAGAAAAAAGATAGCATCACGCACGCCTTGGCGCTCCTTCGTTTGGCTGAAAGCTCTATAGTCAGCGCTTCTTTACCGACGCAATGACCATTGAAGGAGCTGCTATGAAATCCCGCGCCGCTGTGGCCTTTAAGGCTGGAGAGCCGCTACAAATCGTCGAAATCGACGTCGCCCCGCCAAAAAAGGGCGAAGTGCTCGTCAAAATCACGCACACCGGCGTGTGCCACACCGATGCCTTTACCCTGAGCGGCGATGACCCCGAGGGGGTCTTTCCCGCCGTGCTCGGCCACGAAGGCGCGGGCATCGTCGTCGAGGTGGGCGAAGGCGTGACCAGCGTGCAGCCGGGCGACCACGTGATCCCGCTGTACA
>JAGOGU010000170.1 GCA_017996515.1 Allobrachymonas sp. | reverse complement strand
TGACGCCCAAGTCGCTGCTGCGCAGCAAAGACGCCACGTCACCGATCGAGGCCTTTACCCACGGCAGTTTCCAGACCGTGATTCCCGAGCAGAAAGAAAGCGTCGTCAAAAACGCCAAGAAGGTCAAACGCCTGCTGGTGTGCTCGGGCAAGGTCTATTACGACCTGGCCAAGAAGCGCGACGAGCTGGGCACGGACGATACGGCGCTGATCCGCATCGAGCAGCTGTATCCCTTCCCGCACGAAGCCTTTGCGGCCGAGCTGAAAAAATATCCCAAAGCCACTGAAGTGGTGTGGTGCCAGGACGAGCCAAAAAACCAGGGCGCCTGGTTCTTTGTGCAGCACGCGCTGTTCGAAGCCATGTCGGCCGGGCAAAAACTGGCTTACGCCGGTCGCCCCGCTTCCGCTTCGCCTGCGGTGGGCTATATCCGCCTGCACCAGGAGCAGCAAAAAAATCTGGTGGAAGACGCCTTTGCTCCCATCAAGGGGCTGGCGCTGGCACGTTGATGCCGCTTGCAAGCTTTTGCCTTTTCATATTGAAACTCTCATTCATTGAACGCGAGAAAACACAATGGCCATCGTAGAAGTCAAAGTTCCGCAGTTGTCCGAATCCGTGGCTGAAGCCACCCTGTTGCAATGGAAGAAAAAGGCGGGCGAAGCCGTCGCTGCCGACGAAATTCTGGTGGATGTAGAAACCGACAAAGTCGTGCTTGAAGTGCCCGCGCCTGCCGCCGGTGTGCTCACTGCCATTGAGCAGGCAGATGGCGCCACGGTTACGTCCGGGCAGGTCATCGCCCGTATCGATACCGAGGCCGTAGCGGGTGCTGCAGCCCCGGCTCCCGCGCATTCGGCCGCTGCGGTGGTCAGCACGCCGGTGCCGCATCCGGCGGCGGCCTCCAATCCCACGGCTGCGGCCGCCATTAGCCAGGCCAATGCGGCCACTTCGGTTGCGGTGCCGGCTGTCTCTGCGGGCGCCAAAGCAGACGTGGTCATGCCGGCGGCGGCCAAACTCATGGCCGATAACCACTTGCCCGCAGGTTCGGTCACCGGCACGGGCAAAGACGGACGAGTGCTCAAAGGCGATGTACTGGCCGCTGTATCCGGTGGCGCCAGCAACGCGCCCGCTGCTACTGCTGCCATAACTGCGGCTGTCAGCATTCCCACCGGCGTGCCCACCAGCAGCCTGCCGCAGGCACCGGCTGCCGCGCCTGACCTGGGCGACCGCCCCGAAGAGCGCGTGCCCATGTCGCGCCTGCGCGCGCGCGTGGCCGAGCGCCTGCTGCAATCGCAAGCCACCAATGCCATCCTCACTACCTTCAACGAAGTGAACATGCAGCCGGTGATGGAGATGCGCAAGCGCTTCCAGGAAAAATTCGAGAAAGAGCACGGCGTCAAGATCGGCTTCATGAGCTTCTTTGTCAAAGCCGCCGTGCATGCGCTGAAGAAATACCCCGTGCTCAACGCCAGCGTGGACGGCAACGACATCGTTTACCACGGCTACTTCGATATCGGCATTGCCGTGGGCAGCCCGCGCGGCCTGGTCGTGCCCATCCTGCGCAATGCCGATCAGATGAGCTTTGCCGACATCGAGAAGAAGATTGCCGAACTTGGCGTCAAGGCGCGCGACGGCAAGCTCAGCATCGAAGAGATGACCGGCGGCACCTTCTCCATCAGCAACGGCGGCGTGTTCGGCTCCATGATGTCCACCCCCATCATCAACCCGCCGCAATCGGCCATTTTGGGGGTGCATGCCACCAAGGAGCGCGCCGTGGTGGAAAACGGCCAGATCGTCATCCGCCCCATGAACTACCTGGCCATGAGCTACGACCACCGCATCATCGATGGCCGTGAGGCCGTGCTGGGGCTGGTAGCGATGAAAGAAGCGCTGGAAGACCCGGCACGGTTACTGTTTGATATTTGAGGATACCCTGCATGTTTATCGCTTGGCGTGGCCGCGGCTACCTGGCCATGTTGATTCCTGTGGCGCTGTTTTTTCTTTGTGGCGCCATCTTCAGCAAAGACAGCAAATGGATAATTCCCCTGTCCATGCTGGCTTCTGCGGGCATAGTCGGCTTTTTAGGCTACAGATGGAACCTGGAAGACCGTGACGAAAACGACAAACCAATACATCGTCTGTATTACCTGCCCATGCATTGGTTCGCCGTGGTTTATGTCGCCATTGCCGTGATTTCGCTTATGGGCGAAAAATAGTTTTCCATCCAGATTTTGGCCACATGATCGACGGCCGCGAAGCCGTGCTGGGTCTGGTAGCCATGAAGGAAGCGCTGGAAGACCCGGCCCGTTTGCTATTTGATATTTAAGGCCGACACGAAATGGGCGTAAAAAGGATGCTACTTCCGTTTGCTGGCGTGCTGTGGCTGTCTTTGTTTGCGCTTTTTTCGTGGTTTGCCAACCGGCATATTGCTGCCGGGGTATTGGATTGGTCGAACCGAAATGGTGTGGATCTGTCCCAGCCTACGCTATGGGCGATAGCCGCATTGGCGAACTGGCGTTGGTTAGCGTTGGCAGTGGTCATGCCGTCTGGATGGTTGATTGTTCGTGGCCGAACGTGTTTTGCCATCTCCATGGGATTCTTTTTGCCGCTTATCGTTGTTCTGTGTTTGTTATTTGCGTTATCACTGCCGTTGCATTGGTATGGAATTGTCGTTTAAGAATGGAAATGAGTCATGCGCTTGATCGCATCGACTGGCGGCTACATCGCAGACATTCGCTCCCATATCTGAAAGAGGAACGTATTTGAACTCCTGGTTTTTACTTATGCTGGCTGGCCTGTTTGAAATGGGCTGGCCGTTGGGTTTCAAACTGACCGAGCAACCCGCCTTCAAGCTTTTGGGCTGGGTGCTCGCCATCGTGTGCATGGGGCTGTCGGGCTGGCTGCTGTGGCTGGCGCAAAAGCACATCCCCATCGGCACGGCGTATGCGGTCTGGACGGGTATTGGCGGCGCAGGCACTTTCTTGATGGGCGTGCTGTTTTTTGGCGACGCCCTGTCTGTCTGGCGCACGCTGGGCGTATGCATGATTGTGGGCGGGGTGATTACGCTCAAGCTGGCGCATTGAGCGCTTTCAAAAATGTCGCAGGCAGGCATATCGGATTGTCTGCGCGTAAATAAAAAATACTTTCAAGGAAAACGCTATGGGCGGACCTTTCGGAAAATTCGTTTGGGTATGCATGATGGCTTTGATGGCCTTTGCCACGCTGGGCATAGGCGTGATGGGCGTGATGGAGCGCATCCGTATGGAGCCTGTGCAAATGGTACTGAATCCGTCCATATCGGAGGTTAGTCGACAAAAATTGGTTGACGAGGTGAAAAGCAATACCTTGGGCACCATCATGAGCGTAACCGTGCAGTACACCTTCAAAAACGGCACAACGCTGCTCCAAAACGGTGCGCGCTTGAAACCCTATGAGGTCAGCAACCTGCTGGCCGGGCAAAGCATGCGCGTGCATTACGACAAAACAAGGCCCTATGCCGTGTTCCGTCAGGATGATCTGCCCCAGCCTGCAGGCTGGCTGATTGGTGGGCTGGTGTTGGCAGGCGTGGCTTGGTTTGCCATGGGGCTTTGGCGCAAAGAGCGTGAACAGTACGAGGAAGACTATTGAACCCAGCCAGCCGTTCGCTACCATATGGCAGCGACTCGCGGGAGAAGCTTATGTCTGATCACCACCCCATCCGTTCGTTTTGGCAATACCTGAACAAACCCCTGCCGGGCACGCG
>JAGOGU010000169.1 GCA_017996515.1 Allobrachymonas sp. | reverse complement strand
TGCAGGAGCTGGTGAACGCGGCTGAAAGCTTTGTCAGCATAGAGGGCTTTGGGCGTGACAGCGCCGCCATGCAACAAGAGTACACGGGCGTTGTGGCAGATGGCACGGGCATAGGAACGGGCACAGATGCTGCCAATGCGGAAAGTGATGAAGCAGGCGGTGGCGATGGCGAAACCCTGTCACCGCTGGCAGCCTTTTTGACCCATGCCGCGTTGGAAGCCGGCGACAACCAGGCTCAAGCCGGGCAAGACGCCGTGCAGCTCATGACCGTGCATGCCGCCAAAGGGCTGGAATTTGATGTGGTGTTTATCAGCGGGCTGGAAGAAGGGCTGTTTCCGCACGAAAATGCCCTCAACGACTTTGACGGCCTGGAAGAAGAGCGCCGTTTGATGTATGTGGCCATTACACGCGCGCGCAAGCGCCTGTATCTGAGCCATGCGCAAACCCGCATGTTGCACGGGCAAACCCGCTACAACATCCGCAGCCGCTTTTTTGACGAACTGCCCGAAGAGTGCCTGAAATGGCTCACACCACGGCGCAGCGGTTTTGCCGATGCCATGCCTTTTGACGACGGTTGGGGGCGGTCAAACGACTCGGCACAATGGAATCGTGATGTGCGCCAATCGGTGGGCATGGGTCGCACAGACAATACACCTAAAGAAAATGATGCAAATGAGCTGCGCGCGGGCATGCGCGTGTTTCACAACAAATTTGGCGAAGGCACGGTGCAGGTAATAGAAGGCAGTGGAGCCGACGCCCGTGCGCGGATTCATTTCCCGCGCCAGGGCGTGAAGTGGCTGGCGCTGGGCATTGCCAAACTGACTGTTGTGGAGTGAGATCGCTTGTTCAGTTGTTCTGCCAAGCCAGGCATGACAGCAACAGCCAATGTGAACTGATGGGCAAAGTGGGTGATCAAGGCTTGATCGGATTCTTTCATGCCTGTTGGGTACAGGCATGGGCGCGCTGTTAAACCGTTAGAATGACCGGCTGATTTTTTGATATTGATTGAAACTGAGCATGTTTGATTTTTTCCGTAAAAACAATAAATTGTTCACCGGCCTGCTGATGCTGCTGGTCATACCGGCGTTCGTGCTGGGCGGGGTTGAGCTGTACAAACGCTCTGCTGCTGATGGAGTGGCCAGCGTCAATGGGCGCGCCATTACCCAACAGGAATGGGATGAGGCGCATCGCCAAAGAGTGCAGCAAATTCGCGATGCCCAACCCGACATGGATACCAGCGTGCTGGATTCGGCCTATGCCAAATACCAGACGCTGGAGCAGCTGGTGAATGAATACGCGGTGATGGAATGGATCGCCAAACACAAGATGTTTGTGAGCGATCAGCGGGTGCAACAAGCCTTGCTGGAAATTCCGCAAATCGCTGCATTGCGTGGTGAAAACGGGCAAATCGACGCGAAGGCCTACGCTGATTTGCTGCGTAATAATGGGCAAACGCCACAGACTTTTGAGGCGGTGGTGCGTGGGCAATTATCCGAGCAGCAGTTCATGCAAAGCATCGGGGTCGCGGCGGGTTGGCAACCCGCTGTGCTGACAGAGCAGATCGTCAAGCCCCTGTTGCAGCAACGCGAGGTACAAGTGGCCATGTTCCCTGCGCAAGACTATGTGGCGAAGGTTCAGCCCACCGAGGCCGCATTGCAGGCTTGGTATCAGCAGCAGGCGGCTACACGCTACAGCGTGCCCGAAAAAGTGGATATTGAATACCTGGTGCTGGATCCTGAAGCGGTGCTGAAGCGCCACCCCCATACGGAAAAAGATCTGGCTGCGTGGTACGAGGAAAAAGCCGGTAACTACGGTACGCCCGAAACCCGCCGCGCCCGCCATATTCTGATTGCGGCAGATGAAAAAAAGGCTGATGCCGCCACCCATGCGGCTGCCAAACAAAAAGCCGAAGAACTGTTGAAAGAAGTCAAAGCCAACCCAGAGCGTTTTTCCGACTTGGCTCAAAAGCACTCTCAAGATCCCGGTTCTGCGGCCAAAGGCGGTGATCTAGGCTTTTTTGACCGCCAAACCATGGCTAAACCATTTACTGACGCGACTTTCGCCCTCCATGCCGGCGAAATCAGTGGCGTGGTGCAAACCCGCTTTGGCTACCACATCATTCGACTGGATGACATTAAGCCGGCCAATGTGCCGTCTTTGCAAAAAATTCGCCAGCAGGTTGAAAGCGATTTCGTGCAAGAACGCTTGAAACAACACTTTGCCAGCGATGCCCGCCTGCTGGGTGAGGAGCTGGAAAAAGACCGCACAACACTTAAAAAAGTGGCCGAAAAAATGGGTTTGCCACTGCAAACAGCCAAAGGCCTGACGGCGGCTGCGCAACAACTGGCGCCAGAGCAAGCCATTTTGACGCACGCCAATGTGAAGCGCGCCCTTTTTGCGGCACAGACATTGAGCAACAGCAAACAAGCCAGTGATCCGATAACCGTCAGCCCCAATGACTTGGTGGTGCTGCGCGTGACCGAGCATGTGCCAGCTCACACGACCCCTTATGAAACGATCAAGGCGCAAGTAAGCGCGGATTATGTGCAAAGCAAAGCGGCCGAGCTGGCGCAAGAAGCAGGCAAAGCCCAATTGCAGCAATGGTTGCAGAATCCGGCCAGTGCCTCGTTTGCCGCGCCAGTGCTGGTTTCCAGAGTCAAGCCCGGCGCCTATTCTCAAGCCCTGGTGGATGCTGCCATGCGGGCTGACGTGAGCAAGTTGCCGGCGTTGGAAGGTGCGGACCTGGGGCAACAAGGCTATGCGATCGTGCGGGTGCTGAAAGAAGCCGCAGAAGCGGAAGATGTAGCCGCAGCCCTGCGTGCCCAATACGCGCCGGTGGTGCAGCAAAGCCTTGCGCAAGCGCAGGTACAAGCGTATTTGAATAGCATCAAACCTCTGCTGAAGGTCAAAATCAATGTGCCCAAGCCAGAAATACCTGCCGAACTGGCACGATGAAGAGCGAAGGATTGAATGATTTTTTGTGCTTATCCTGTCAAGCAAGGCTTTGAGCACGCTATAATTACAAATTCAACGGTGGCTGTAGCTCAGTTGGTAGAGTCCAGGATTGTGATTCCTGTTGTCGTGGGTTCGAGCCCCATCAGCCACCCCAAATCATTTAACGAAAAAGCCAGCTTTTTAGCTGGCTTTTTCGTTTCTTAAGGCAGCTTTTTTCCACCGTAGGAAATTAATGCTTCGCGGCGTACCTCTTTGCTGGCCTGTACCAGCTGTTGGCATCTCGCTGTCGTATGCATGGCACAGTCCAAACGCAGCCAGATAGTGCAGTGATGCCTCGGGGTTTGATGTGGCTGCCCCTGTTTTTTTGCCGGATCGCGCGGATAATTGCCTTATTGCAAATAGAGCGAAAACGTGTATTTGCTTGCCCATGTGTTGCGTGAGAAGGGCTGCATCCCCAGCAATGGCAAGCCACAATCATTCGAGTTCTCGCCTTGCGCATTCGAGTGGAAACCAACGGGAACAAATCGGCATCAACAGGAAAACACAGGAACCACCCATGCAATTTACTGCCACAGTCATTTTCAACAAGGAGCTGACGCCCGGCTACTGGCACATGCGCGCCAGCGCGCCAGCCGCCTTTGCGCAGGCCGATCCAGGGCAATTCGTCATGGTGCGCGTCAGTACGGCCATCGACCCCTTGCTGCGCCGCCCATTGGCCGTGCTGGATGCCGGCATGTTGCCGCCAGAACAGGCCAAACCGGGGCAGGAAGCCTTTTTCGGCATGCTCTACCA
>JAGOGU010000168.1 GCA_017996515.1 Allobrachymonas sp. | reverse complement strand
GATCGGTTCATGAACAGGGTGGGTTGCAACAGCCACACCTTGCGCCCTTGCTGTTGCGATGAAGCTATGAAGCCGTGAAAATCGCGCGAATGCGCCAGTTGTACGCCCCATTGCTGCGCCAGGTTTTCCAGCCACCAAAAGCCGGCGTTGTGGCGGGTGGCGAGGTATTCCGGGCCGGGGTTGCCCAAGCCTGCGATGAGTTGAATCATGGTGCTGTTTGTGTCAAATCAACGGAGCTCAATGAGGCCCAAACAAAAGGCGCACAGTGGTGCGCGCTGGTCTGATTCGGGCGGTTGACTGAATCAGAAACCGTCGTCGGCCATGTTGGCCAGGCTTTCGAACCGGGTCAGCGGTTTGAAGAAGGCCAGTTTCACCGTGCCGGTGGGGCCGTTACGCTGTTTGCCGATGATGATTTCGGCCACGCCTTGCTCTTTGCTTTCCTTGTTGTAGTAGTCGTCGCGGTAGATGAACATGATGACATCGGCGTCTTGTTCGATGGCGCCCGATTCGCGCAGGTCGCTCATCATGGGGCGTTTGTCGTTGCGTGTTTCCACGCTGCGGTTGAGCTGCGACAGCGCAATGACGGGGCATTGCAGTTCTTTGGCCAGCATTTTCAGGCCGCGTGAGATTTCGCCCAGTTCGGTGGCGCGGTTTTCGCCGTCGCTGCTGGAGCCGCTCATCAATTGCAGGTAGTCCACCACGATCAGGCCCAGCTTGCCGCACTGGCGCGCCAGGCGGCGTGCGTTGGCGCGCAGTTCGCTGGTGGTCAGGCCCGGCGTTTCATCAATGTGCATCGAGATATTGCGCAGCTTTTCGATGGCTTCGGTCAGGCGGGGCCATTCGTCGTCGTGCAGCTTGCCGGTGCGCAGCCGCCCCTGGTCGATGCGGCCGATGGAGCCGACGACCCGCACGGCCAGTTGGGCGGCACCCATCTCCATCGAAAACACGGCTACGGGCAGGCCTTCTTTCAGCGCCACGTGCTCGGCAATATTGATGGCAAAAGCGGTTTTACCCATCGAGGGGCGCGCGGCCAGAACGACCAGATCACCGGCCTGAAAGCCGCTGGTCATGCGATCCAGATCGTAAAAGCCGGTGGGCACGCCGGTGATGTCGTTGGGGTTGTCGGCCATTTCCTGCACGCGGTCGAGCAGTTGCACCACGAGCGATTCCATGGGCTGAAAGCCCTCTTTCATGCGTGAGCCTTCTTCGCCGATCTTGAAGATTTTTTGTTCGGCCTCGTCCAGCACTTTTTCAATCGCCATGCCTTGCGGGTTGAAGGCTTTGGTGGCGATTTCGTCGCTGGCGCTGATGAGTTTGCGCAGAATGGAGCGTTCGCGCACGATTTCGGCATAGCGGCGGATATTGCTGGCGCTGGGCACGAATTGCGCCAGGGCGTTGAGGTACACCAGCCCGCCTACGTCTTCGGCCTTGCCGATGTTTTGCAGCGCCTCGAATACGGTGATGACATCGGCGGGCTTGCTGTTGTTGATGAGCTTGCTGATGGCTTCGAACACCAATTGGTGTTCGTGGCGGTAAAAATCGCTGGCCAACAGCAGATCGGCCACGCGGTCCCAGGCGTTGTTGTCCAGCAGCAGGCCGCCCAGCACGCTGGATTCGGATTCGATCGAATGTGGCGGCACGCGCAACTGGGCCAGCTGCAGGTCACGGCTTTCGTCCTGGCCGTAAGAGTCGTATTCGGATGGAGAGTAAGTCAAGGCACTGTTCATGGCACGAAGCGGATAGTAAGCCGTGGGGCGGCCAAGATGGCCGCAAGCCCGCATGGTAGGGCATTGGCGCGATGGGGTTGTGAATAAGTTTGTGGGTAAGCTGTGTGCGGCTGGGGTACAAGTGGGGCAGAGCAGGGCGATTTGCAAGGACAGGTTGGGCGATTTATGCACAAAGTGTCAGATAACGCGGTGCTTTGCTGGTTCGTGTTTGTTTGCGCACATATTTGCCACGATGTTGATTTGCTCACCATCCTCACGGTCTAGGCTGACGAGGACTTTCAGCGTTGTGCTCTCCAGCGCTTTGTGCTTCTTCCTGTGCCTATGGTTGCGTCTGCACCTGTTCAACGCCGCGGTTGGCCAGCTCGTCGGCCTTTTCGTTGCCGGGGTTGCCTGCATGCCCTTTGACCCATTCCCAGTGAATCTGGTGCGGGCTGTTGTGCACCAGCGCATCCAGTTGCTGCCACAGGTCGGCATTTTTTACCGGCTTGTTGTCGGCGGTTTTCCAGCCCTTGCGCTTCCAGTTGTGAATCCAGCTGGTAATGCCTTGGCGCACGTATTGGCTGTCCAGATACAACGTGATCCGGCAGGGGCGCTTGATGGCTTGCAGCCCCTCGATCACGGCACGCAGTTCCATGCGGTTGTTGGTGGTATGGGCCTCGCCGCCGAACAGGGCTTTTTCGTGCGGGCCTGCTTGCAGCCACACGCCCCAGCCGCCGGGGCCGGGGTTGCCTTTGCAGGCGCCATCGGTATAAATATCTACTGCTTGCATGGGTGGGGGGATGATGGTCAATCGCTGGTTTGTTGTTGCTTGCCGCGGGCGGGCTTGGAGTGTAGCCTAGCTGTCTCGACGGATGGCGGGCGCTGCGCTGCCAGTTTGTTGCGCCAGTTGCCAGCGGGGGTGCAAGGGGCGCAGGCTGCGTACGCGTTTGGTTGCCACCAAAAAATACACCCCGCCCAGATAGGGCCACCAGCGGTCGCCGGCTGCCTCCAGCCATTGCAGGCGCTGAAACCACGGAGCACGCGCCAGAGCCGGGCGGTAGCAGCCAAAGCAGCCCTCGTCGATTTCAAAGCCCAGCAGGCTGAGCCAGTCGCGCAATTGGCGCGCGCCAATCAGCGCATGCGCCGTCGGAAGGATGGGCGCTGCCTGGCTGCCCATGCGCTGTGCCATGCGGCGGCTGCCATGTTGCAGCCCCCACAGGCTGGACGGATTGAAGCCCAGCACCAGCAAACGCCCTTCGGGCACCAGCACGCGAGCCGCTTCGCGCAGGGTGGCGTGAGGGTCTGCGCTGGTTTCGAGCGTGTGGGGCAGCAGCAGCAGATCAAGGCTGGCGGGCGCAAAGGGCAGGGCGGTGGCATCCAGCACCAGCGCGGTTTGCTCAGAGAGGGGCTTGGACGTGTTAGCAGTGGCCGCTGCCCAGCAATGGTGGATGCGGCTGTTGCGCAGCAGGGGCCATTCCGGCGCGCCCAGTTGCAAGGCGTGGTAGCCAAAGCAGCGGCTCACGGCCTGGTCGTAGCGCGCCAGTGCCCAGGTTTGCAGATGTTGCCCTGCGGGGGTGGTGAGCCATGCTTCCAAATCTATAATGAACCTTGATATTTATGTGATGCAATCGTGACAACCAGCCCCCATGCACCCCTTATGCAACTGTGTGCTCTGCCAGCTTTGGCAGACAACTACATCTGGGTGCTGCACAATGGCCGCGAAGCCATTGTGTGCGATCCGGCAGAGGCCGAGGTCGTCATATCTGCCTTGCAGCGTTGGCAACTGGCGTTGGCAGCCATTCTGATTACCCATCATCACGACGATCATATCGGCGGGGTGAACGAACTGTACCGCCAATGCGGCACGCCAGCCACGCAAGTGTACCTGCCAGCGGCAGATGGGTTGTCGCCCCAAACGTTCCCAGCCATAAGCCCCCAGGCCTTGCGGCCATGCCGGCAGGGCGACAGCGTGCAGCTGCCGGGTTTGCGGCTGGAGGTATTGGATGTGCCCGGCCACACCGCCGGGCATATTGCTTTTTATGCGGCGGCC
>JAGOGU010000167.1 GCA_017996515.1 Allobrachymonas sp. | reverse complement strand
CCAAGCCCGACGCCTTGTTCATGCACTGCCTGCCTGCCCACCGTGGCGAAGAAGTGACCGAAGACGTGCTCGAAGGGCCGCAATCCGTGGTGTGGGACGAAGCCGAAAACCGCATGCACGTGCAAAAGGCGCTCATGGAGTACCTGCTGCTGGGGCGAATGCCATGAATGCGTTTCAAATAAATCGGTTCGCGATACTGCTGCCCTTGTAGCAGGAGGTTGGTTGATCTGAAAAATCGGCGTCGGTAAAAAATATTGAAGAAGTAAAAAGCCCCTTGCGCCGTGTAACCGGCTTGCAAGGGGCTTTTTTTACTGGAAGATCGATATCAATCAGTGGTCATTCACCTCTGCCAACTCACCGTGCAGAGAGATATCCAACCCAACTTCTTCGAACTCTTCAGGCACGCGCACCTTGGTAATGCGGTCAACCACCCAGAAAATGGCCGTTGTGACGAAGAAGGCCCAGATGCTGGAGAAGACAACAGAAAGTACCTGTACGCCGAAGAATTTGGGGTCGCCGCCAAACAGCAGGCCGTTGGACCACAGGTTGGGATTCCAGGCTTTGTCGGCAAAAAGGCCCAACCAGAGCATGCCCATCAAGCCGCCCACGCCGTGTACAGGCCATACGTCCAAGGCGTCGTCCAGGCCGATTTTGTTTTTGAACAATACTGCGCTGTAGCAAACCAGCGCAGCCAGTGTGCCGATAACACAGGCGATAGTCGGAGAAATATAGCCAACGGCTGGTGTGACTGTTGCCAAACCGGCAATGCTGCCGGTCATGAAGCCCAATACTTTGGGTTTTCCGGTGTGAATCCACTCATAAACCAACCAGACCACACCACCAAAACCGGCGGCCAAGTGGGTGTTGATAAAAGCCGAAACGTCCACCTGATCCATACGGAACTCACTGCCGGAGTTGAAACAGAACCAGCCAAACCACAGGAAGGTGGTACCGATGGCAACCATGGGCAGACTGTGAGGGTGGCTGTGCACCACTTTGCGTTTACCCAGATACAGCACGGCGGCGATGGATGCAAAACCGGCGGTGTTGTGTACAACCACGCCACCTGCAAAATCCAGTACGCCCCATTTGGCCATCATGCCTTCAGGCGACCAGATCATGTGTACGAAGGGGTAGTAAATCAAGAGTTGCCACAGCACCAGGATCCACAACCAGGCCTTGAATGACATCCGGTTGGCGAATGCTCCAGTGATCAGTGTGGGGGTGATGATGGCAAACATCATCTGGTAGATGAAGTGCACCATGAGCGGAATGCCCAAAACCGGGTCATTGTTATAGAGGGTCGTTAAATCCATATTGCGTAAAAACGCATAATGTGTCGGATCGCCGATGATGCCGCCGATGCTGGGGCCGAAACACATGGAATAACCGACGACCGCCCACAAGATGGTGCTGACGCCCGCCGAGACGAAGCATTGCATCATGATGGTGAGCAAATTTTTCTTCTGTACCAAGCCGCCGTAGAAAAAGGCCAGAGCGGGCGTCATGACCATGACCATGGCGGCACAAAACAGCAGGTACGATGTATTGCCTGAATTGATAGGGGGGAGCATTTTTCGATGCTTTCAATAAAAATTGCGCCAAAAAACTGGCGTGTTGCTTGTTGGCTTTGTCTTTACGGTTTATGGCAAAGCTGTCGCGGATTCTACGCTTCTCATTTGGAGAAAGCAAAGTAATTTTTTCAGCGTGGTTTTTTGCTTCAAGTTGAGATGTGGTTGGCCCGGTCTCTTTCTGCTTTAGCCAACATGCTCAGTACGATCAGCCTAGGCCAGAGTCAGTAGAAGATTGGTCGATGCGATGGGCGAAGCGAAGACCGAAGATGTGCTTGAAGGCCCGCAATCTGTGTGTGGGTTGAGGCCGAGAACCGCATGTACGTACGAAAAGCTCATGGAATGCCTGCTGCTGGAGCGCGAGTCAAAAAGCAGTCTTTTCTTTTTTGCGAGGCGGCTCGGAGAATGCGCTTGAGCTGATTTTGGGTTAGCGTCGACTTTCTGGAACTTCCGGTGCTACCAGTCGTTTCAGCTGGGTGCCGCTCAAATCGATTTCTTTGCCAAAACGTGGACTCATGCTGTTCCAGTCGGTGACGGCAGTGCGAAGCGCCTCGTGACTGTCGGCGACAAAGTTCCACCAGACCAAGGTTGGGTGTGGCAGCGGTTCACCTCCCAGCAGCATCAGATGGCTGCCTGCCTCGGCTTGCAACGTAAATGATGCCGCGCCGTTGGGCTCGATAAAGGCCAATTCGTCGGTGCCGAAAGTTTTGCCTCCTACGCTTACGAGGCCAGCAAGTACCAGTACACCGTATTCCCAATCGGTGTGGCAGGGAACCTCCACGCTTTGTGCCTGGTTAAACTGCATATCTATGCCCAAGAGCGGGCTGTATTGGGCGGTGGGGGCAGTATGGCCACCGAAACTGCCCGTTGTTAACACATGGCGCACGCCGTTTTGCTGCCATTCGGGCAAGTCGGGATAATGCTGGAAGTTCGGCTCGATTTGCTGGTTCATCGGAAGAGCAATCCATAGCTGCACCGCATGCAGGCTTTTAATGCCTTCCGGGCTTTGCTCGGTGTGGGCGATACCGCGCGCATTGCCTGTGCCAGCAGTCATCAGGTTGACTTGTTTCGGGCGGATTAACTGGCGAAAGCCCAAACTGTCTTGATGCCATACTTCGCCCTCAAGCATCGAGGTAAAGGTTTGCAGATTGGTGTGCGGGTGGGCGCCGACTTGCAGACCGTTTGACCCGGTGGAAAATTCGGCAGGGCCGGCATGGTCGAGAAAGCACCAGGCACCGATGGTGCGATGAGTGCCTTGTGGCAATAAGCGGGCAACGGGAATGCCCCCGACGTCTTTGATCTTCGCGTTAAGTTTGGTAGTTTGCATGGGCTTTCTTTCAGATATGCCACACATCGCCCAAACTCTTGTCTTTTTCAAAAACGGCCTTGACGTAAGAGCAAACGGGCACGATTTGGACGTTCTTTTCACGGGCAAAGGCCACGGCAGCATTCAACAGTTGGCGGGCAATACCTTGTCCTTTGTAGGCGTCAATCACGCCGGTGTGGTGAATAGCCAGCGTGGCGGCATCTCTCCAGACATAGCTTAATTCGCCGACGTGGGTGCTGCCATCTTGCGCGATAAATTCGCCGCGTTTGCCGTCATCGTGTTGGGTGATGTGCATGGTGTTGCCCCCTTTCAATCAAAAGCGATCTTACAAGGCCGAAATGGCAATGCCCGATTCCTCTGAATAGCAGCAATAGCCACTCTGAAACAGGGGCAGGCCAGCTACAGGGCAGCCGTGTGGATCGCGCGCATGGCCTTTTCCATCTCGCCCGCGAGGATGTCGGGCACGGCCAGCAGGCTGCGGTCAATGGCTTGTTCGATGGCGATGCGGTGGTCGGACGATGGTTTTTTCAGCACCCAGTTCACCACTTCGGGCTTGCTGCCGGGGTGGCCAATGCCCAGGCGCAGGCGCCAGTAGTTGGGGCTGCCCAGTTGGGCGTTGATGTCGCGCAGGCCGTTGTGTCCGGCGTGCCCGCCGCCTTGTTTCAGGCGAGCCTGGCCGGGCTCCAGATCCAGTTCATCGTGCACGACCAGAATGTTCTCGGGCAGTATTTTGTAAAAGCGCGCCAATGCGGCCACCGATTGGCCGGATCGGTTCATGAACAGGGTGGGTTGCAACAGCCACACCTTGCGCCCTTGCTGTTGCGATGAAGCTATGAAGCCGTGAAAATCGCGCGAATGCGCCAGTTGTACGCCCCATTGCTGCGCCAGGTTTT
>JAGOGU010000166.1 GCA_017996515.1 Allobrachymonas sp. | reverse complement strand
AAAGTTGCTGGGGGCTGCCGCTGCCGTCCATTGCTCGATGGCAAAGCGCACGCGCCCGCGGGTTTGCGCATCGCCCTCCAGCGCATCGGCCAGCGCCAGCAAAAAGCGGCTGTTGAGCAAATGCGTTGCTGCGGCAAAGCCCGCTACAGGCTGTTGCTGCCACAAGTTGCTGGCAAAGCGGCGGTCGCGAGCGATATCCGAAAGCTTGTCCTGGTTTTGCCACAGTGCCAGCGTTTCTTGCGTGTACTGTTGTTGCAGTTCTTTCAGCCGATCAGGATCCAAGCGCATGTTACCCAGGCTGTCGTACAGTGCTTTACCTGCGGTGCCCATGATGGCAAACAGGTCCTGGTAGGGTGGTGTGCTGGAGGTCGAAGCGGTGGCATCATCTTGCGCAGACTGAGTAGGAAAAAAAGGAACCGTCATGGTTTGCCGCCATTGCTCGGCGGCCTGTGCCCATGCGGTTTGCAATGATTGCAGCCATTCCGGACTGTTGGGCATGAATGGATGGGACATGGCGGTTTCTCCTGTTGGGTTGTGGTTTGGTGCGTGAGGCTGGATTTGGCCAGTAGCAGCGATAAAGTGGGGCCTGCGTCTTGGAGGGACACAAGCACAAGGCGATGGAGGATGCTAGCATGCAGCCACTGGTTCTGCGCGGCGTTATGGATCTAGATTGCGAGCGTATGCCCAGGCTCTTGCTGGATGCTGGGCGCAGACCCATCAGCTGGCAGCTGATTTGACCCGTTGGGCGCGGATGGTCGCGGGCACGCGGCGCAGCGCGCGCAGCACGTCGGCCAGATGCACACGGTCGTTGACTTGCAGAATCAGATGCAGATCCAGCGAGGTCTGGTACATGATATCGTCAGACGTGTTGATGTAAGCAATGTCTGCGCGAACAGCCGCGATGGCCGATGTGATTGAGGCGATGGCACCGATGCGGTTGTGCGCCGTCACGGTCAGGGCAACGGCGAACGGGCGTGTCATTTGCTCGGCCCATTCGACTTCGATGAAGCGCTCGGCGTCTCGGCTGATCAGATTTTTGCCAATGCCGCAATCGGCCGTGTGCACCACCAGCCCTTCACCGCGCTCCAGATAGCCCGTGATCTCGTCTCCCGGGATGGGGTGGCAGCAAGGTGCGAATTTGACCGATGCGGTTTCGCTGCCATCCAGCGTGATGATATGGCCAAAGTCGGACTCGTCTTGGTTGAAGTGCCCTTGGCTTTGCAGAATGGCGTCGCGCTTTTCGCCTTGGCCGGTCATCAGGGTGGCCAACTTTTTGGCCAGCAGGCCAGCAATGCGTTTGCCTTGTCCGACCTCGGTATACAGATCTTCCAGCGATTTGTTGCCGGCAAATTGCAGCAACTGCTCCCACACGGGTTCGTGCGCTGCGTCACGCGGGGGGAGTTTTTGCATGCCTTCTGCACGGTAGGCATGGATGAACAAGCGTTCGCCCAGGCGCAGGGCCTCTGTTTCGGACAGCGTTTTGAGGTGGCTGCGAATGCGCGAGCGGGCGCGAGCCGTGCGCACAAAGCCCAGCCAGGCCGGGTTGGGACGCGAATCGGGCGAGGTGATGACTTCGACAATATCGCCGCTTTGCAGCTCGGTGCGCAGGGGCACCTCTTCGTTATTGACCTTGCAGGCAATGGCCTGATCGCCCACGGCGCTGTGAATGGCGTAGGCAAAGTCGATCACGGTGGCACCACGTGGCAAAGACATGATGCGGTTTTTGGGCGTAAAGACGAAGACATCTTCCGGGAACAGATCGACGCGCACATTGTCGAAAAACTCGCGCGAGTCGAGCGTTTCCTTGTGGATGTCGAGCAGGCCCTTGAGCCAATTGGCGGGTTTGGCGCCTTGGGCGGCGTTGCTGGCGGCTTGTTCGGTGCGCGTTTTGTACATCCAGTGCGCGGCAACGCCCAGCTCGGCAACTTGGTGCATGGCCTCGGTGCGCACCTGAAATTCGATCTGGATATTGGCGGGGCCGATCAGTGTGGTGTGCAGCGACTGGTAGCCGTTTTCTTTCGGGATGGCGATAAAGTCCTTGAGCCGATGCGGCATGGGGCGATAGCGTTGATGCAGAATGCCCAGCGCGATGTAGCAATCCAGATTGCTGCTGACCAGAATCCGAAAACCGTAAATATCGTTGATTTGCGCAAAGCTGTTGCGCTTTTCTTCCATCTTGCGGTAGATGGAAAAGATGGTTTTCTCGCGCGTGGTGATGCGCGCCTTGAGGCCTGCTGCGGCAAAGGCCTCTTCAATTTCTTTCTGTACGTTATCTACCAGCGGGCGGCGGCGCTTGTGGGCATTTTGCAGCGCCTTCTCCATAACGGCGTGGCGCCAGGGATGCAGGTATTTGAAGGAAAGGTCTTCCAGCTCGCGGTAGCTGTGATTCAGCCCCAGCCGATTGGCCAGCGGCGCGTAAATTTCCAGTGTCTCGGTCGCGATGCGGGCCTGCGCCTCGCGCTTCATGTCCGACATGGTGCGCATATTGTGCAGGCGGTCTGCCAGTTTCACCAGAATGACGCGCACATCGTTGGCCATGGCCAGCAGCATCTTGCGAAACGACTCGGCCTGATTTTCTTGCCGACTGCTGAAGCGCATTTTGTCGAGCTTGGTCAGGCCATCCACCAACTCGGCGACTTGGGCGCCGAACTGCTCGGCAAGGTCTGATTTGTTGATGCCGCAGTCTTCCATCGTGTCGTGCAGCAAGGCGGCCATCAGTGCGGGCGTGTCCAGCTTCCATTCGGCGCATTGCGCCGTGACAGTAATGGGGTGGGTGATGTATGGCTCACCGCTTTTGCGAAACTGCCCCGAATGGGCGGCATCGGCCACCTTGTAGGCCGCACGCACCTGCTGGATTTCGTTCGGTTCCAGATAGTCCAGCTTGGCAAGCAGCTCGGCAAAGCAGGAGGCGGAAACAGTGTCAGCAGTAGAAGGAAGCATGCAGCGTCACACTTTCGTGTATCAATCGGTAGCGAAAGGATTTCTTATCTTACACGCACTGTGCACGTCCTTCATATTGGGGGTTTCAAGTAGAGCGAGGTTGCTGGTTTTTTTAGAAAAAAGGTGGGTGCGCCGACTTGGGGCTTGCCTAGTTAGGTGTTCCTATTGCCCATTGCCTCTAAGGTCGCCCTGATCGTGGGAAAAGAAAAAGCGCCGCAAGGGCGCTTTTCAGATCGGGTGCTGTGGTTTGCAGCGCCAAGAGCTCAGCCCGGCACTTTTTTGAGCATTTCCAGGCCAACTTTTTTGTCGGCAATTTCGCGCAGCGCGGTCACGGCCGGCTTGTTGCGGGTTTGCACACGCGGCGTGTGGCCTTGTCCCAGCATGCGCGCACGATAGGTGGCGGCCAGAACCAGTTGAAAACGGTTGGGAATGCTTGCCAAGCAATCTTCGACGGTAATGCGAGCCATGAGAAGCGGACTCCAGAGAAGGTGTGAAAACAATGGAAAAATCGTTCAGCCAATATGCAATGCGGAAAATACGGCAGCGCGTGCGCAAGACTGGGCGGTGTATTTCAGGCGTTGGGCGTGAACGATGGTTTTGAGGTCGAACAAAGCGCGCTCGAATATCTCGTTGATTATAACAAAGTCGAATTTTTTGGCGTGCAGCATTTCCGTTTGGGCGTTATGCAGGCGCTGCTCGATGGTTTCGCTGCTGTCTTCGCCTCGGCGTTGCAGACGGGCGCGCAGCTCTTCCCAGCTGGGCGGCAGGATGAAGATCAGAATGGCCTGCGGGAAGATTTCTTTGACTTGCAAGGCGCCTTGGTAATCGATCTCGAGCATGACGTCTTGCCCGGCTTGCA
>JAGOGU010000165.1 GCA_017996515.1 Allobrachymonas sp. | reverse complement strand
TCGGCGCCCAGCAGGCGGTCGTGCGCGCCGGGCGCTTCGGTGGCCTGGCCAAAGTGGCGCATCAGCGCGGGGGCCAGCACGTCCTGGATCAGCGTGGATTTGCCGCTACCGCTCACCCCCGTGACGGTGACCAGGCGCTGCAGCGGGAAAGCCACGTCCACATGGCGCAGGTTGTGCTGGCGCGCGCCTTCCAGAATCAGGCGCGGGGTGTTGTCTTGCACCGGGCGGGCCGCGCCCAGGCCGATGTGCTTGCGCCCGCCCAGATACGCGCCGGTGAGCGTGTCGGCCTGCTTCAGCTCGTCCGGCGTGCCGTCAAACACAATGCGCCCGCCCGCTGCGCCGGGGCCAGGGCCAAAGTCCAGCACGCGGTCGGCGGCCAGCATGACGGCCGGGTCGTGCTCTACCACCACCAGGGTGTTGCCCGCGTTTTTCAGGCGCTGCATGGCCTGGGTGATGCGGTCCATGTCGCGCGGGTGCAGGCCGATGCTGGGCTCGTCCAGCACAAACAAGGTGTTGACCAGCGAAGTGCCCAGCGCGGTGGTGAGGTTGATGCGCTGCACTTCGCCGCCGCTCAAGGTGCGGCTTTGCCGGTCGAGCGTGAGGTAGCCAATGCCCACGTCGCACAGGTACTTCAGGCGGGTGCCGATTTCATCCAGGATCAGCTTGAGCGCCTGCGCATCGGCGCCGGGGGCTGCGGGCGCGGCGGTCAGGTGGTCGAAAAAGCGCCGCAGCCGCTCGATAGGCAGCAGCATCAGATCGTGCAGGCACAGGCCGGGCAGGCTTTCCAGTTGCGCCCGGCTCCAGGCCACACCCTGCGGCATGAAACGCTGGTCGGGCGGCAGCACCGCGTCGGCATCTTCACGCGTGCCCACGCGCCACAGCAGGCTCTCGGTCTTCAGCCGTGCACCTCCGCAATCCGGGCAAGGCGTGTAGCTGCGGTACTTGGACAGCAGCACGCGGATGTGCATCTTGTAGGCCTTGCTTTCCAGGTATTTGAAAAAGCGCCGGATGCCGTACCACTGCTTGTTCCAGTTGCCCTCTTTGAAGTTGGGCGTGCCTTCAATCACCCAGTGCTGCTGCTCGGGCGTGAGCTTGCTCCACGGCGTGTCGCGCGGAATGCCGGCGCTTTCTGCATGGCGCATCAAATCGTCCTGGCACTCTTTCCACGCCGGGGTCTGGATGGGCTTGATGGCTCCGGCGCGCAGAGTGAGGCGCTCATCGGGAATGACTAGCCCCCAGTCCACCCCGATCACGCGGCCAAAGCCCCGGCAAGCCTCGCACGCGCCCACGGCGGAGTTGAACGAGAACATGGACGGGATCGGCTCGGCATAGCGCAAGTCGCTCTCGGGGCAATGCAGGCCGGTGGAAAAGCGCCACGGCCCGAGCTCAGTTTTATGAGCCAAATCGGCCTCTGGCCCTAGTGCAGGCGCTACGGGCAGCTCCTGATTTGGTAGCACATAGACCGCCATCTGGCCGCCGCCGCGCTTGAGGGCAAGCTCGATCGCCTCGATCGCCCGCGCGCGTTCGGCGGCGGCGATGCGAAAGCGGTCGGCCACCACGTCCAGCACTTTCTGGCCTTCTGGCTCGCGCTCGGCCTGCACGCGGGTAAAGCCGCTGGCCGACAGCCACTGCTGCACCTCGTCGGCCGTGGTGCTGGCCGGCAGGGTGACGGCAAAGGTGAGCACCAGCCGTGGGTCGCCACTTGCGGCGCTGCGGCGCAGCAGTTCGTCGTAAATGCTGTCCACACTGTCATGCCGCACGGGCAGCGCGGTCTGGCGGTCAAACAGCTGGCCAGCGCGGGCCAGCAGCAGCTTGAGGTGGTCGTTCAGCTCCGTCATCGTGCCCACGGTGGAGCGCGAGCTGCGCACGGGGTTGGTCTGATCGATGGCAATGGCCGGGGGCACGCCTTCCACCTTGTCCACGGCGGGCTTGTCCATGCGGTCCAGAAACTGGCGCGCATAGGCGCTGAAGGTTTCCACGTAGCGGCGCTGGCCTTCGGCATACAGCGTGTCGAACACCAGGCTGGACTTGCCCGAGCCGCTGGGGCCGGTGACCACGGTCAGCTGGCCGGTGCGGAAATCGACATCCAGGTTTTTCAGGTTGTGCTGGCGCGCGCCGCGAATGCGGATGGCGTGTTGCTCTGCCTGTTGGCTGGATGTGGGCGAGGCGGCGGAAGGATTGGAGCGTTTGTTCGGCACGAGAAGGCTCTGCAAAAAATGGGCGCGACTTGTGCAGCACACAGGCCTTGCTACGCCCAGAGTGGCGGTTGAACGGCGGAAAAAAGACGCAGCCAACGGAAATCATTTGGCTATTGGGCGCATTATGCGCAATCGCGCCTGATTGATATGGCGCAAGGGCTTTGCGCCGCGGCGTGGTTGTTTGGACAAGTCAGCCGCGGGGCTGCAACAGCGCCAGCAGCGCGGGCGCGCCAAAGCAAGCTTCTATGCAATCGGCCATGCGGGTGAAGGTGGTTTCCAGATCGTGCCCGCCATGCCCAAACAGGGCTTGCAGCACGGCCGGGTTTTCAAACAGACCGTGCAGATACAGACCCAGCACATTGCCCGTATGTGGGTTGGAGGCTGTGGCCGCACCATTGAGCCAGCCGATGGTTTCGCCCGATGCGTCGTTGCGCAGTACCGGCAAAGCGATATGGCCTTTGCGCTGCATATCGGGATGCGGCTGGGTCTGCCCCATGTGGATTTCGTAGCCTTGTGCCGACAAGCCCGCCAATGCAGACCACAAACCCGGTATGTCGCTGGCGAACTGGGGCTGGGCGTGACGCACGGTTTTGCGCGTTTGCATGCTGCTTGCCAACGGCAGAAGGCCCAAACCGGGCGCGCCGCCTGTGCTGGCGTCGTCGGGCGTGGCCGTGCCATGCGCAAAGGCGGGAGCTTCAACCCCCGCCACATCTACCACGGCCTCGCCCAGCATTTGCAGGCCGCCGCAAATGCCCAGCACGCGCCCGCCGCGGGCGGCATGTTGGCAGATGGCGGCATCCAGCCCTTGCTGGCGCAGCCAGTGCAGATCGCTGATCGTGGCCTTGCTGCCGGGCAGAATGATCCAATCTTGCGCCGTTAAATCGGCAAGCTGGTGCGCATGCCGCATCCAACACAGCCGGATGTGGGGCATGTGTTTGAGCGGCTGAAATTCGTCCAGATTGCTGATGCGCGGGTAGGCCACCACGGCAACGGTGATGGCGTCTTGCGCAGCAGCAGCGGTGGTGCCGCTGTCGTCGAATATGCCGTCTTCTTCCGGCAAACCGTGGTCGCGCCACATGGGGATGGTGGCCAAAGTGGGCACGCCCGTGAGGGCTTGCAATTGTGCGGGGGCGGGTGCCAGCAGGCGGGCGTCGCCACGAAATTTGTTGAGCACAAAGCCGCGCAGCAGTCGCCGGTCGGCTTCTTCGGGCAGCAGCGCCCAGGTGCCATACAAATGGGCAAATGCACCGCCGCGGTCGATATCGGCTACCAACAGGCAGGAGGCATCGGCATGCCGGGCAATGCGCATATTGACCACATCGCTGTCTGCCAGATTGATTTCAGCGGGCGAGCCAGCGCCTTCGATCACAACCACATCGTTTTCAGTCCGCAGGCTGTGCAGGGCGGCGCTGATGGCGGGCCACACATGCGGGCCGCGCTCGCGCCAAGGTAGGGCGCTGAGCGCCGTATTCACCTGCCCCAGCAGAATGATCTGGCTATGCGTGTCGGCCTCGGGTTTGAGCAGCAGCGGATTCATGCGCACATCGGGCACCGCGCCTGCGGCCAGCGCCTGAAAATACTGGGCGGAGCCGATTTCGCCGCCGGG